>JBDKEX010000242.1:0-5251 GCA_039798985.1 Pseudomonadota bacterium
CCACCTGCACCAGGCGTTTGAGGGCGACGCCCACGCACCTGCATTGGGGCCAGAATGGCGTGAAACCGCACGCGAACAACACATCGCCAGCACCGGTCTGGTTTTTGACTTTGTAACCCATGAACGCTGACACCCCCCACACATTCAGTCTGGCCACTTGGAACGTCAACTCTTTGGGGGTGCGCCTGCCCCACGTGCTGGACTGGTTGGCCGAACACCCCACCGACATACTGGCGCTGCAGGAACTCAAACTCACCGACGAAAAGTTCCCTGCCGACGCATTTGAATTGGCGGGTTACAAAGCTCAATGGTTCGGTCAAAAAACCTACAACGGCGTGGCGTTGATTTCTCGGCTGCCCGCGCGCGATGTGGTCAAAAACATCCCTGGTTTTGCCGACGAACAATCCCGCGTCATTGCCGCCACTTACGACACCGCGACAGGGCCCCTGCGTGTGGTGGGGGCTTACTTCCCCAACGGCCAAGCCCCTGGGTCAGACAAATTCGCCTACAAAATGAAGTGGCTCGCTGCGCTCACCGAGTGGTTGCGGGCCGAGGTTTCCACCTACCCGCAAATTGTGCTGATGGGCGACTTCAACATCACTTTTGACGACGCTGACGTGTGGGACCCCGAAGGGCTGCGAGACTCGATCCATTGCACCCAGGAAGAACGCCAGCACCTGCAAAACCTGATCGGTCTGGGCTTGCACGACAGCCTGCGACTGTTTGCACAGCCCGCCAAAACCTACAGCTGGTGGGACTACCGCATGTTGGGTTTTCAGAAAAACAAAGGCTTGCGCATTGACCATATTTTGGTCAGCGCCGCACTGAAGCAGCGCGCCCAGGCCTGTTTTGTAGACCGGGGGCCGCGTAAAAAACCCCAGCCCAGCGACCACGCGCCGGTGGTGCTGAAACTGGTGGATTGACCGGTTCACTCCAGGTTCAATTCCTGGATTTTGCGGGTAATCGTGTTGCGACCAATGCCCAATTTTTGAGCCGCTTCAATTCGACGGCCACGCGTGTTGGCCAGGGCGGTTTGAATCAAACGGGTCTCAAAGCGGCGGGTAAGCACATCCCAGACATCGGTGCGGCCCTCGGCCAACAGCGCTTGCGCCTCGGCTTGCAAACCCAGTTCCCAGCTGTCCATGTAAGCCGCTGGCAGTTTGTTCGATTCCCCTGAAACATCAGGCAAACGATCGGCCAGGCGCTCCTGGGCCGAAAAAGCCGCTGGGCGCGGTTGAGCGGTTTGGGCAAGCGGCGCTGTCGCCAATGGCAAGTTTGGAGCAGATTCGGCTTGCGCGGGCTGCACCTGAAGCACCTCGGGTGGCAAATCCTTCACCTCGATCACCTGGGCCGGTGCCATCACCGTCAACCAATGGCAAATGTTTTCCAGTTGACGCACGTTGCCCGGAAAGTCAAACCCACCCAGAGTCTGCAGAGCGGTGTCAGCAATCCGTTTGGGCTCCACGTCCAACTGTTTCGCGCTTTGCTGCAGGAAAAAACGGGTCAACATGGGCACGTCTTCGCGCCGCTCGCGCAAAGCAGGCAACCGCAAACGAATCACGTTCAGGCGGTGGAACAAGTCTTCGCGGAAACCGCCCTCCTTCACCCGCTGTTCCAGGTTTTGGTGGGTGGCGGCAATCACGCGCACGTTCGCTTTGACGGCGCTGTGCCCGCCCACCCGGTAAAAATGCCCGTCGCTCAGCACCCGGAGCAAACGGGTTTGCAAGTCAAATGGCATGTCGCCAATTTCGTCCAGAAACAGCGTGCCACCCTCGGCTTGCTCAAAGCGGCCGCGGCGCATGGTTTGGGCGCCCGTGAAGGCACCCCTTTCGTGACCAAACAACTCGCTTTCCAGCAAGTCTTTGGGAATGGCCGCTGTGTTGATGGCCACAAAAGGGCCGTTGGCGCGCGGCGAGTGCTTGTGCAACGCGCGAGCCACCAGCTCTTTGCCCGAGCCCGACTCGCCGGTGATCAACACCGTTACGTTGCTTTGGCTCAAACGCCCAATGGCTCTAAAAACATCCTGCATGGCAGGGGCTTGACCCAACATTTCAGGGGCCGCAGCCAACCGTTCCTCGGCCACCTCCTCGCGTTGGCTTTCGTCTACCGCCCGCCGTATCAGTTCCACCGCTTTGGGCAAATCAAACGGCTTGGGCAGATATTCAAACGCCCCGCCTTGAAAGGCCGACACCGCACTGTCCAGATCTGAAAACGCGGTCATGATGATGACCGGCAAGCCCGGCAAGCGTTTGCGAACTTTCTCCAGCAAATCCAGCCCAGAACCGCCAGGCATGCGAATATCGCTCACCAGCACCTGCGGGCAATCGCTTTCAGAGGCTTCGTCCAGCGCCTCCAACACCTCACGGGGGTTGGTAAAACTGCGCGTGGGCAAATTCTCTCTCAGCAAGGCCTTTTCAAGTACAAACCGTATCGATTGGTCATCGTCCACGATCCAGATGTGCTTCATGCGCGGGTATCCTGTTAGCAATTCCCTTGCGTTGTGGTTGTCTGTCAATCAGGCGCCTTCAGCGGCTCCGCTTTCAAGGCAAGGGAATCAGCAACTTGAAATCGGTACAGCCCGGCTCGCTGTCGCACTCAATCAAGCCGTGGTGTTGCTGCACAAAGGTTTGCGCCAGTGTCAACCCCAAGCCAGACCCGCCGTCCCGCCCAGACACCAGCGGGTAGAAAATCCGGTCCTTGATCGCATCGGGCACGCCGGGCCCGTTGTCTATCACATGCAATTCCAATGCCAGGCGGTAGCGCTGTTTGCCAAATGTCACCTGGCGCGCCACACGGGTGCGAAACACTATCGACGCATCCCCTGCTTCAATCCGCTCGGTCAGGGCTTGCGCTGCGTTGTGGGCAATATTCAGCACGGCCTGGATCAACTGCTCGCGGTCCCCGCGGAATTCGGGAATCGAGGTGTCATAGTCGCGCACCACACGCAAACCCTTGGGAAATTCCGCCAAAATCAAGGAACGCACCCGCTCGCACACCTCGTGTATGTTCACATCGCCCACCACGTGCGGCCTTCTGTGAGGCGCCAGCAAACGGTCCACCAAAGACTGCAGGCGATCGGCCTCGTGCACGATCACTTGGGTGTATTCAATCAACTCCTTGGAATCCAGCTCCATCTGCAGCAGCTGCGCCGCTCCACGTATGCCCCCCAAAGGGTTTTTGATTTCGTGGGCCAGGTTGCGTATCAGTTCCTTGTTGGCCTGGGCTTGATCGATCAGGCGTTCTTCACGCTCCTGGCGGGCCTGCTGCTCCAGCGGAATCATTTCCACAATCACTTCACCGGGCACATCGGTGTGGGCCACCACCACGTGCACCGGCAACGGCTCGTTGTTCAGCCGTTTGAGGCGGGCATCGTAGCGAATCACCGAGTATTCCACCCCACGCGGGCCGGCCAAGGCGTTGGTCAGCGGCCCGGGGTCGATAAACCAGTCGGTCAAGGGGGCGCCAGCAATGCTGCGTCGGGAAATACCCAGTGCGTCTTCCAGAGCCGCGTTCACAAACATCACGCCACCGTGCGCATCCAACACCGCCACCAAAGTGGCCAACAAATCCAAAGACTGGAAACGCCGCAAGGTCTCAGACTGAGCCCGCAACAAAGCCTCACGTTTTGTCATCGCGTGGAGGGGCTCGTGCCGGCGGCAGGTGCTGACATGGCGGGGCTGGCCAGCCGCGAGAGTTCGCGCCTCAAACCCGCCACATCGCTTTCGGCCCTGATCAGCGCAGCCTTCAAATCTGACACGCGGTCCAAATAGCGTTGATGGTTGCGAAATTCATCTCCCCGCTTTTCGGGTTCGCCTGTTCCGTATTCGGCACGCAGTTCATTCACCCGCGCTTCTGCTTTGCGCAACTCCGTCTCCAAAATAGCACGCGCGTCGCTGTCCCGGGCACGTTGCTCGGCGTTTTCAACCCGCTCGCTGCCATTGCGGGCACCGCTTGCGCTTCCCCCGTTGGCGGGCGCCCTGTTAGCGGCAACGTTTGCGTTGGCACCATTGCTCGGCTTGGGCTTCAAACCCTCCACCACGGTGATGTTCCCACCCTCCACCAGATTGCAACCGCGTGCCTGGGGGTTCTGCCCTGGGTTGTTGGTGTATTCGTTCCCGCAGCGGTAAATGCGCTCCTGCGCATGAACACCGGTGGTCGCCCCGCCCAAAAAAGCAAGCGCTGCCGCCAAGCCAACACAAACCCTCAACAGGGCATCGCCAACACCCACATTGGTTCCCCACCACTTTTTCTGCATCAATGTCACTCCGCGTGTGCGCCAAGCACACTCTGCACATCCGGACAGTATCGCGCAAAACGCCGCCATCCGAAGGCCCCAAACCGTTCTTGCCTGCCCCAAACAAAAAGGGACGGTTTCCCGTCCCTTTTGCTTCACAACTCCAACCGCTTTACAGGCTGTAGTACATGTCGTATTCAACCGGCGACACTTCCACGCGGCTGCGGGTCACTTCACCCATTTTCAGATCAATGTAGGCGTCGATCCAAGCATCGGTAAACACGCCGCCCTTGGTCAGGAAAGCGCGGTCCTTGTCCAAGCAGTCCAGGGCCTGGTCCAGGCTGGAGCAAACGGTCGGAACCAATTTGTCCTCTTCTGGGGGCAGATGGTACAAGTCTTTGGTTGCAGCTTCGCCCGGGTGGATTTTGTTTTCCACGCCGTCCAGACCGGCCATCAGCAAAGCGGCAAAACCCAGATAAGGGTTGCACAGCGGATCGGGGAAACGGGCTTCCACGCGGCGGGCTTTGTCAGACGCCACGTTGGGGATGCGGATCGAAGCGGAACGGTTCTTGGCCGAGTAGGCCAGCTTCACCGGAGCTTCGAAGTGCGGCACCAGGCGCTTGTAGCTGTTGGTGCCGGGGTTGGTGATGGCGTTCAGGGCGCGGGCATGCTTGATGATGCCGCCGATGTAGTACAGCGCGAACTCGGACAGACCGGCGTAGCCGTTGCCTGCGAACAGGTTCTTGCCATCTTTCCACACAGACTGGTGCACGTGCATGCCGGAGCCGTTGTCACCGTGGTAGGGCTTGGGCATGAAGGTGGCGGTCTTGCCGTAGGCATTGGCCACGTTCTGGATCACGTACTTCTGCAGCAGCGTCCAGTCGGCGCGCTCGACCAGCGTGCTGAACTTGGTGCCGATTTCGCACTGGCCGGCGCCCGCCACTTCGTGGTGGTGCACTTCAACCGGCACGCCCACGGCCTCGAGCACCTGCACCATCTCGTTGCGCAGGTCTTGCG
>JBDKEX010000243.1:0-4980 GCA_039798985.1 Pseudomonadota bacterium
GGCGTGCACCCACCCGGTCAACCAAAAAACCTGACGAGGCCTGACCGATACCAGAGACCACAAAAAACGCCGTTACCAGCAACCCCACGTCGGAATAACTGAGGCCAAAATCCCGCATAAAAACGGGAAACAAGGGCGCGAGCAGCAGGTGCGAAAAATGGGATGTCGCATGGGCGAGGCCCACCAATCCAATCACAGTGATGTCTTGCCTCAATGGGTTGGGTGCGACTTCGTGAAGTTGATTGGCGGGGGAACTCATCGGGCCATGGTAAACCAAACTTGGCGATGCTCCAGGTGGTCGCGATAGGTTTCTGACGGATGGGCGACAATAGCCCAATGAATATAGTGATCCTAGACGACTACCAAGACGCTGTGCGCAAATTGCCCTGCGCACAGAAGCTCGGACCGTATCCAGCCAAAGTGTTCACGAACAACGTCAAGGGTGTTGGCCAGTTGTCGGTGCGCTTGCGCGATGCCGATATTTTGGTGCTCATCCGGGAGAGAACAACCATCACACGTCAGTTGGTTGAGAAGCTTCCGAAGCTCAAACTGATATCCCAAACCGGATCGGTGGGCGCCCACGTTGATCTGAACGCGTGCACCGAACATGGGGTGGCTGTGGCAGAGGGCGTTGGGTCACCGGTGGCCACGGCGGAACTGACCTGGGCCTTGGTGATGGCTGCCATGAGGAGAATTCCGCAGTATGTGGCCAACCTGAAACACGGTGTTTGGCAGCAGTCAGGGCTCAAGGCTGCGTCCATGCCAGCGAACTTTGGCCTTGGAATGGTCTTGAAAGACAAAACCTTGGGCATTTGGAGTTACGGCAAGATTGGGCGCCTTGTGGCCGGGTATGGCAGGGCATTTGGCATGCGCGTTCTGGTGTGGGGCAACCCTGCCAGCCGTGACCGGGCGGCGGCCGATGGATTTGAGATTGCGCCCAGCAAAGAGGCACTTTTTGAAAACAGCGATGTTCTCAGCTTGCATTTGCGGTTGGGGGAAGCGACGCTGGGCTGCATCACCCACGACGACCTGGCACTCATGAAACCCACGGCGTTGCTGGTCAACACATCACGCGCTGAACTGATTCAGCCGGATGCATTGGTGGGCGCGCTCAACCGTGGCCGCCCAGGCATGGCAGCAGTCGATGTGTTTGAATCGGAGCCCATTTTGCAGGGTCACGCTTTGCTGCGCCTGGAAAACTGCATATGCACGCCCCACATCGGCTTTGTGGAACAAAACAGCTATGAGCAATATTTTTCCGCCGCCTTTGACAATGTGGTGAACTACATCAAGGGGACACCGAGCAACATCATCAATCCCGGGGCCATGCACATGCGGCGCTGACCAACCACATCAAACCGGGGTTTTGCCTGCTGGGATGCTGGCCTTGATGTCGCCAAAGTCAAAATCGAGCCCGGGCATGTCTTTGAGAGCCTGTGGACTGGCTTTTGGGGTGGCGGCTTGAGGATGGGCTGAAGACAGATCAGTCAAATCGAAATCGAGCAAATGGCTCTGCTCCGCCGCTGGGCTCGGCACAGGGGGTTGCGGCACTTCTTGTGCCACAAGCGCATCTTCAGGCACTTGCGTGAGGGTGGCCCAGTTCAATGAAGCGGTGTCCAGTGCCTCGGTTTCTTGGATTTGTTCAAGCGGACTGTCTTCGGGCACTTGCGCCGCAGGGTGCCCGCCAAAGAACGCATGGAGGTCGTCTGCTGTGGGTTCCGCTGCCGCAGCGTTTACCAATGCCGGGCTGGGGGTTTGCAAATAGCTGCTGTAACTGTGAACCCCATGTAGCAGAAACAGGTCTTCGAACGACGACAAGGTGCGTATTTTCAGCAACTTGTTCTGCGGGCCGGGCGTCGATAAAAGTGCGGCCTCAAGCAACTCCTTGGCCTGCGGGTTTGACCAAACGGCTGACAATTGGCTCATGAAAGACGAATCGTCATCGAGCCCAGGGGCACTGCTGCCAAACGCCGAAGCCAACGGGGCAACTTGGTGGAAGCGTTTTTCGTAAATGGCTTGAATTTCGAGCAAGCGGTCATGTTGCCCTCGCTCCAAGCAATGGCGCATCCACAACAGATAAGGCACCTCACCCGCAGCCGGGTTTTTGCTTACAAAGGCTTCCAAGGTGGAGGAAGCGTCTGCGTCCTGGCCCAAAGACTCGAAAAAGTCCACCTGCTGGACCAAATCCAACAAGTCTTCGACAGAACATGGCGTACCAGGTTCGGCCGACGCAGCACCTTCTTTCAAATCGAGGCCACGCAACCAATCTTCAGGTGAGCTGAGGATGGAAGGTTGCACATCGATCTGAGCCACAGGTGCGGCCAACACGGCTGCAGCGGGCTTTTGCTCCTTGGCATCGCTGCCGTCAGATGAAGAAACCCACCAGGGATTTTCGTCAGCCATTGCATTTGTAGCAGGCACTTTTTTGGACCGTTGACGCCACAATGCAAACCCGCCTATTCCAAGGGCCAACGCTCCCCCCAGGCCGTACAACCAAGGGAAGTGGGAAGTTGCTTGCGCTTGAGCAAGCTGGGCATTGACCGCTTCCAACGCTTGCTTGGCTTTCGCTTGCTCGTCCCGCAAACCTTTCAACTCCTGCTCCAAAGCCCGCATTTTCTCCAAGGCTTCTTCGGTAGGCACTGGGTTGTCAGGCTGTTGAGCAGCGACCTCTGTGGATTCAGCCACCGCGGGGGCGGCGCCAGGAACAGGGGGCTTGACGGTGCTTAAATCGATGGGGTCCAGTTGCAGCCGAGCTGCGGGTTGAGCAACCACTGCAGGCACGACGATGGGTTTGGACGAAGGGGTTGTACCGGAGGGGGCAACCGCCTCGACGGCCACGACCGCGACGGGTTTGCGTTTGGACAACGGCTGCCCCACGTTCAGAGGCCGAGGCTGAGGTTTTGCCAGCCTGATGGGCGTGGAAACAGGCTTGGCCGTTGCTGCAATACCACTGCTGCGCGGGCTTGCCCCAGCAGCGTTGACGTTGCTGGTCTGCACCGGGCCGGAACTCTCTGTTTTTGGCGAGGCCGGGGCAACCGGAGCCACTTGGGACACCGGGGTTGGCGTAGGTTCGAAATCAGCCAGCAAGGTGTAGGTGCGAGAAAACGAGCTTTCGCACCCGGCCTTGAGCATCAAACTGACCACGGGTTCGTTCACAGGCAAACTGGAGCGCACGCGCAACAACCCCGATCCGTCGGCACCTACTTTTTGTATGGCCAAAGTGATGGCTGAAGGGGGAACACGGGTGTCGCCGTAGTTCAGTTGCGCTTCAAGGCACAATCCAGCCACGGACTCGGAAACATCTATCGAACCACGCACCAGCATGTCCAACGGGCGACCGATAATCACATTGCCCTGCGTACCCCCAAAAGAGAGGGCCAGGCTGTGAGTTGCTGCCACAAGCAGCGCGCTTCCTACCGCAATTTTCAGCATGGTGCGTCCAAGACGTTCAACTGTCGGGTTATTGTGTCCGACGCATTGTGGCACAAGAGAGACACCACCCACCCCTGAGAGACGATGAAATGATCAATCCGTTCCCGCAAGTTGGTATTTTGGGCGCCGGCGCCATGGGCCGCGGCATTGCGCAGATCGCTGCACAAGCAGGCAGCACTGTTTGGCTTTACGACACCCAACCCGCAGCAGTGGCCGCGGCCACCGATGCTTTGAGCGAAACATGGAACAAGCTGGCAGCCAAGGGCAAGTTGTCTGAGCAACAGGTGGGCGAATATTTGGCGCGCATCAAGCCAGCGACCGAGCTAGCATTGCTGGCAAATTGCGGTTTGGTGGTGGAAGCGATTGTCGAAAAACTCGAAGTAAAACGGGCGGTGTTTGCCGATCTTGAGGCCATCGTCGCCGAACAAACGGTGCTGGCCACCAACACGTCGTCACTTTCTGTGACCGCGATTGCTGCCCAATTGAAGCATCCAGGCCGTTTTGCGGGTTTTCATTTTTTCAACCCTGTGCCGCTGATGAAAGTGGTAGAGGTGATTGCCGGCATCAAAACCCGGCCTGAAACTTGTGCCGCATTGGCGGCCTTTGCAAAGGCCGCCGGGCACACGCCGGTGAACGCCCAGGACACTCCGGGTTTTATCGTCAACCATGCGGGGCGGGGCTACAACACCGAGGCTTTGCGCATTGTGGGTGAAAGCGTGACCGACTTTGCCACGGTCGATCGGATTTTGCGCGACCAAATGGGCTTCAAACTGGGGCCGTTTGAATTGATGGATTTGACCGGGTTGGATGTTTCGCACCCCGTGATGGAATCGATTTACCACCAGTACTACGAAGAAGCCCGCTACCGCCCCAGTGTGATCACCGCCCAACGCCTGGCCGGTGGTGTATTGGGCAAAAAATCAGGCGCCGGTTTTTACGATTACGTGAACGGGCAAAAACAAGCTCCAAGCGAACCTACCGCACCGCAGGTGGTTGACATGCCCCCGGTTTGGGTGCCCGCCAAAGCGGCCCGGCGCCCAGAACTTTATCAACTGCTCAAGCAACTGGGTGCCACCATTGAAACTGGTCAGCAGCCTTCAGACAAGGCTTTGATTTTGGTGGCCCCGCTGGGGCACGACGTGACCACGATAGCTGCGGTTGAGCGACTGGATGCAAGTCGTACAGTGGGCATCGACATGATGTTGCCGGACGAAACCACGCGCCGCCGTGTGCTGGCCACCAACCCCGCCACCCGCGAATACATCCGCAACGCAGCCCACGCGCTGTTTGCGCGCGACGGCAAAGCGGTGAGTGTGATCAGGGACAGCGCTGGTTTTGTAACGCAGCGGGTGGTGGCAACCATTGTGAACATAGCGGCAGACATGTGCCAACAGGGTGTTTGCAGCCCAAGTGACCTGGACACCGCCGTGACACTCGGTTTGGGATACCCGGCAGGCCCCCTGGCCATGGGCGACAGCTTGGGGCCCACCAACCTGCTGGAATGCCTGTTTAACCTGCAAACTGTCTATGGCGATGTGCGCTACCGCC
>JBDKEX010000244.1:0-2805 GCA_039798985.1 Pseudomonadota bacterium
GGGTTGAAGTTCAGCGAATCGCGCACGCAGGCCTCCAGTACCGGCTCGGGTATCTGCCGCAAAGCGCCCTTGCCCTGTGAGGCCAGTTGCACTTCGCACGCCCGTTGCACCAGCCACAACAGCGAAAACGCCTGCGGCAAGCTGTGGCCAATCACCACCGGCCCGTGGTTGCGCAACAGCAGCACCGGTTTGCCGGCCGCCGAGGCCAAAATCCGCGCGCCTTCTTCGGCCCGTACGGTGATGCCTTCAAAGTCGTGGTACGCCACCTTGCCCCACAGCTGGGCCGAGTAAAAATTGGTGAACGACAGGCCCTCGTCCAAACAGCACACCGCCAGTGTGGGCGTGGTATGCACGTGCATCACGCAGTGCGCGTCGGGCACGGTGGCATGGATGGCACCGTGGAAAGTGATGCCTGCCGGGTTGATCGGCCAGTCGCTGTGGCCCACGATGTCGCCGGCCGTGTTGACCTTGACCAAATTGGAAGCGGTGACTTCGCTGTAATGCAGGCCAAACGGGTTGATCAGGTAGGTGTCTGCTTCGCCCGGCACGCGCAGCGAGATGTGGTTGTAGATCAGTTCCGACCAACCCATGTGGTCAAAAATGCGGTAGGCGGCTGCCAGCTGGATGCGGGCTTCCCATTCCTGGGGGCTGAAGCGGGCGGGGCGCAGGTAGGCGGATGTCATGCAGCTCTCCGGGTTGGGGGTTCACACGAAGCGGAACGACACACTGCCCAGCGGGCCGTAGTCGGCGTGGAAGGTGTCGCCGGCCGCCGCAGGCGTGGGCCGCGTGAACGAACCGGCCAGTACCACGTCGCCCGCGTTCAGTTGTTCGCCATGGGGCGCCATTTTGTTGGCCAGCCACACCACGCCGTTGGCCGGGTGGCCCAGCACGCCCGCGGCCAGGCCGGTTTCCTCGATCACGCCGTTTTTGTGCAACAAGGCGCCCACCCAACGCAGGTCCACGTCCAGCGGCCTCACCGGCCGGCCGCCCAGCACAATGCCGGCGTTGGCGGCAAAGTCAGAAATGGTGTCGAACACCTTGCGCATGGCCTTGGTGTCGCGGTCAAACTGCTCAATGCGTGCGTCGATGATTTCCAGCGCCGGGGTCACGTAGTCGGTGGCCGACAACACGTCAAATACCGTGATGTTGGGGCCTTTCAAGGGGCGGGCCAAGATGAAGGCCAACTCCACTTCCACCCGGGGGGCAATGAAGTGGCTCACCACAATGTCGGTGCCGGAGTCGAAGAACATGTCGTCCATCAAAGGCGCGTAGTCGGGCTCTGTGATTTGGCTGGACAGCTGCATGGCGCGGGAGGTGAGGCCGATTTTTCGGCCCTTGATGCTGCGGCCGTCGGCCAGTTCCAGCTTCACCCATTCGCGCTGGATGGCGTAGCCGTCCTCAATCGTCATTTCGGGGTGTTGCTTGGAAAAATGGCGCAGCTGGGTTCGGTTTTTGCGCGCGTCGTACAGCTGGCGCGCCAGGGCGGTGAGGGTGTTTTGGGGCAGCATGGCGGGTGTTGGGCGGGGGGTGTGCGGGTGCAGTCAGGGTTTGGGCGCAAACAGCGGGTGGATGTTGCTGTGCTTGGCATCGAACACTTCGGGGCCTTCGTCAATTTGCAGCGTGATGCCGATGTGGCGCTGGGTGAACAGGCGTTGGAAGTGGGTTTTTGTGGTCAGCAGCAGGGCATCGCCCACTTTTTTGTGGGTGGCTCCGCTGCGGCCCCGGCCCATGCGCAGGTTGAGGTAGACGAAGGCGTAGTCGCCCGGGTCGCCCGAAGCGGCACCGGTGTGGGTGTTGGCGGCCCGGCCCGCGGCCCCGCCGTCGGACACCGCAAAATGCGCCGCCGGGTAGGCCAACACGCGGGTGCCGCCGTTGGGGAACACCTGCTGGTCGGCCTCGTCGCGCACGGCCAACATGGTGTCGGCCAGTCTGCGGCACAGGGCCGTCATGTCGGTTTCGGGGTCCAGGTTGGGGGTGTAGTAAATCACCAAATGGGGCATGGCCGGTTCCTGTGTTCAAGAGGGTGCGTTACAAGCGGGTTGCCACCGAGGTGTAGCCATCGGCGGCCGACGCTTGGGGCCCCGGAATGGCCGCCCCGCTCTGCGGCGTGACCGGGAAAATGGCGTTGATTTGCCCCGTGCCCGAGGCGCCAAAGTAGGGCGTCACCACCTCGGCCTGTCCGTCGTAATTTGACCAACCCAAGGCACCCAGCAGCATAGCGGTGTCGTGCATAAAGCCTTCGCCATGGCCTTTGACCGCGTACTCGGGCAGCATGGCGCAAAAGTCTTTCCACTCGGCGTTTTGCCACATTTCCACCACGCGGTGGTCCAGGTGCTCCAAAAAAGGGCTCCAGATTTTGTGCGCAAACTCGGGCGCCAGGCCGTTTTGGGCAAAGCGGTGGCTCAAAGACCCGCTGGCCAAAAACGCCACTTTGCCGTCGTAGTGTTCTTCCACCGCCTTGCGCATGGCCCAGCCCAGGCGTGCGCTGTCGTTCAGGTAGTGCACCATGCACAGGGCCGACACGCTCACCACTTTGAAATGCTGGTCGGCATTCATGTAGCGTAGCGGCACCAGGGTGCCGTATTCCGGGTTGAGCGTGGTGGCGGGGTGGGCCAGGGTTTCCACGCCCAGGTTATTGCAGCCCCGGGCCAGAATTTCGCCCAGTTCCGGGTTGCCCGGCGACTCGAACGGCATGCTGCTGATGAAGTGCGGCAGTTCGTTGCTGGTGTACACGCCCTTGAAATGCGGCGCGCAGTTGATGTGGTAGTTGGCATTGACCAGCCAGTGGGTGTCGAACACCACCAG
>JBDKEX010000245.1:0-6749 GCA_039798985.1 Pseudomonadota bacterium
CGTTGTAGTCCACCACCCGCTTGACGGGAACGAGAATCTTCATGGCTGGGGCTCCTGAAAAATTAACCGGCTGAATTGACGTTTACGTCAACGTAAATTCTACATTGAAAAAATAGAACGACCGTTCTTTTTTGTGAATTATAGCGCGATACCGCCCCTGCGCTTGAAACATCCCCCACATTTGCCCGCAGGATTGCCCGACCGCGTGGTCGGCGAATTCGGGTTAATCACTAGAAGGCGTACGCTCAATTTGCAGTACATTGAGAAAAGTAGTTTACTTATATTTAGTAACTATTCTGCGGATCAGTGAGTCAGCGTTTGAAGCATTATCACAACCTTGGAGACCATTGCATGAAATTCAGTCAAATCGCCGTTGCAACAGTTCTTGCTGCCAGCAGCAGCATTGGTTTTGGCCAAACGGTGTTCACAGTGTCAACCTGGCTGGCGCCCACCCACACCGCCAGCATGGCACAAAAAGAGTGGTGCGATTTGCTGGAAAAGGAATCCAAGGGCGGCATGAAGTGCAACATTTTGCCCAAAGGTGTGGTGGCGGCTCCTGGCACGTTCGATGCCGTGCGCGATGGCTTGGCCGATATTTCTTACACCGTGGACGGCTACACCCCCGGCCGGTTTATCAACACCCAAGTGGCTGAATTCCCCTTCCTGGGCAACAGCGCAGTGGTCACTTCGGTGGCCTACCAGCACATTTACAGCAAATACTTTGCGCCGCTGGGCGAGCACAAGGGTGTGAAGGTGTTGGGCGTTTTCACTCACGGGCCTGGCATCATTTTCAACAGCAAAAAGCCGGTCACATCCCAAGCCGACGCAGCGTCTTTGAAGTTCCGCATTGGTGGTGGCAACATCAACGAACTGTCCAAAGCCATGGGCTGGAACACCACGCTCAAACCCGCCCCTGAAGCGTTTGAGCTGTTGTCAACCGGCGTTATGGACGGCACATTCTTCCCTGACGAGTCGATCAGCTCATTCAAGCTGAGCATGATCAAGCACGCCACCACCTTTCCCGGTGGCTTGTACAACACCAGTTTTGTGTTCATGATGAACCAAGACAAATACAACAGCCTGAAAGCCGAAGAAAAGGCCGTTGTCGACAAAATCTCGGGCGAAACAGCCGCTCGCATATTTGGCGCCGGGTGGGACAAAGTTGACGCTGCCAGCCGCGAAGTTCAAAAAACACAAGGTGTTCAGCGCATTGAGGCCAATGCAACTTTCGTGAACGAAATCAAGGCCAAGCAAAGCGCCCTGGAAGACAAGTGGATTGCTGCAGCTGAAGCCAAAGGCTTGAAAAACGCCAAAGCAGTGCTGGCTGAGTTCCGCTCAGAAATTGCCAAAGTAAAGTAAGCTTTGGTTTGAGTTTTTGCCACCCACGGCAGGCCCTCGCCTGCCGTGGTTTTTTGTTGTAAGCCCATACCAAAATGCAAAAGTTGCCCGAGCGTGTTCTGCATTGGACCAGCGGCCTGTTGTCGGCAGCAGCCCTTTTTTCCATCATGTGGTTGACCCTGGTGGATGTGCTGGGTCGTAAGTTCTGGAGCCACTCCGTGCCTGGGGGCCTGGAAATCACTGAAATTTTGATGGTGGTCGTGATTTTCGGGGCCTTGCCCTTGGTGTCGTGGCGCGACGAGCATGTGGTTTTTGATTCGCTCGATGGTTTTGTGTCAAAGGGCTTGAAAGTCTTGCAGGCGCGTTTGGTGCATGCACTCAGCGCTGGTTTTTTTGTGTTTTTGGCCAAGGTCATGGTCCAGCGCGGCGACCGTTTTTCTGAATACGGCGAAGTCACCGCTCACCTGCAGTTGTCCATGGCTCCGGTGGCTTACTTGATGGCGGTTTTGCTTGTTTATACCGCGTTGGTTCATATGTACTTTGTGTTTTACCCCCCCGTTCAAACCATACACCACACCGCTGCGGGGGTAGAACAATGACCGCCGCCGCATTGGGCTTTTTGGCCGTCTTCTGCTTGGCGTTTTTGCGCATACCGCTCGCCGTGGCCATGGGGATATCGGGGGTGGTGGGCTTGGGCCTGATGCGCGGTTGGGCACCGGCCTACGCCAGCGTCGGCCAAGTGGTGTTTGAGACCGGTTTTGCTTACGTGCTCTCGGTCATTCCACTGTTTGTGTTGATGGGAAATTTGGTTTCCCGCGCGGGTTTGGCCCGTGAACTTTTTGCCGCAGCCAACGCATTTGTGGGCCACAAACGTGGCGGTCTGGCCATGGCGAGCATCATTGCTTCAGGTGGTTTCGGCGCTATTTGTGGCTCATCGATTGCCACCGCGGCCACCATGTCGCGCGTGGCTTTCCCCGAAATGCGCAAACACGGCTACAGCGATGCCCTGTCCGCAGGCGCTATTGCGTCGGGTGGCACCTTGGGCATATTGATTCCACCCTCCACCATCATGGTGATTTATGGAATCATCACCGAAACAAACATTGGCAAGCTGTTCGTGGCGGGCATTTTGCCCGGCATAGTTGCGATGGTTCTTTTGTGCCTGGCGGTCGTCTTCATCACATGGCGCGACCCCAAAGCCGGCCCGCCCGCCGAATACCACGGTTGGGCCGAGCGTTTGCGCGCGCTGCGCGACGTGTGGGGAGTGGCGCTGCTGTTTGGATTGGTGATAGGCGGCATTTACGGGGGCGTTTTCACCGCCACCGAGGGCGCAGGCATGGGGGCTGCGGGCGCCTTTTTCTTTGCCTTGGCCCGTGGAACCCTTACACCCAAAGTGCTTCTCGACATCTTGATCGAAAGCACCCGGACCACCGCCATGCTGTTCACCATTCTGATTTCAGCAATGGTTTTCACCAACTTCATCAACTTCACCAGCATGCCCAACGACCTGCGAGACTTTGTTTTGCAGTTCAGCCCCAACCCGATCATGGTGGTCGTCATGATGATGGGTATTTACGTGCTTCTGGGCATGGCCATGGAAGAATTGACCATGGTGTTGCTGACCATTCCCGTGTTCTTCCCGATCATCACCGGCTTGGGGTTTGACCCGGTTTGGTTCGGCGTTTTGATCGTTACCATTGTTGAAATTGGCATGATTTCGCCCCCGGTGGGAATGAATTTGTTCGTGCTCAACTCCTTGTTGCCCGACGTGAAATTGACCGCCATTTTCAAGGGCGTGTGGCCTTTTGTGGTGGCAGACATTGTCCGCCTGGGCATTTTGATTGCATTCCCGGCGATTTCGCTTTGGCTTCCCAGCTTTATGACTTGAGTTGGTGCACCACCCGCTGCGGGTACGGGATTTGAATGACATGGGTGCGAAATGACTCCAAGATGGACTTGTTGATCAGCGACTTCAAGTTCATTTGACCGTTCTCGGGGTCGGCAATCCAGTAACCCAAGGTAAATTCCAATCCGTCTGCGCCAAAGGCAGACAGGGCGGCACTGGGCGCAGGGTCCTGCATCACGCGGGGTTGGGCCAAAGCGGCCTGCACCAACAAATGGCTCACCAGCTCCACGTCGCTTTCGTAGCTGACATTCACCACCGTGGATTGCCACACCTTGGGGTCGGCCAGAGACAGGTTTTCCACCCGTTGCGTGATCAACATTTCATTGGGCACAATGGCCTCACGCCCCTGCAAGGAGCGGATCACGGTGAAGCGTGCATTGATGTCGGTGATGCGGCCTTCAAAGTTGTCGACGCGCACGTTGTCGCCAATGCGCATGCTGCGTTCGGTCAGGATGACGAAACCGCTGACGTAGTTGGCTGCCAACTTTTGCAAGCCAAAGCCTATGCCCACGCCAATGGCCCCACCCAACACCGACAGCGCCGTGAGGTCTATGCCCACAGACGACAGCGCCAACATCAAACCCACAAACATGAGCAAAGCGCGTGTCGCGTTGCTCACGGCCTTGCGCAGTGACAGTTCGCCCCCATTCGAAGCTGAGCTCAACAACCGTGCTTCGATTGCCGCGGATATCCACAAAGTGATGATCAGCACCGCCCCGGCGGTCAACGCGCCTTCTATCATCATGCGCACCGAGAGCGTGCTGCCCCCGAGCTTCCAGGTGATTTGGTCCAGTTCATTCAGCACCACCGGCAACAAGCCACTGACCCAAAGCACCATGGCCAACCAAGCCACCCAAGAAATGGTGCGCTCAATCGGGCGCAACCAGCTGGCGTCGTTGAAGGCCACCTGCAACACCTTGACCCCCACCCGTATGACCACCAATGAAACGAATACCGGTATCACCAGCTTGAACACCACCAATTCTTGCTGGCTGACCAACACCGAACGGCCCGCATAACCCAGAGACAACAACGCCACCGGGAACAAAACCCCATCTACCAAGCTCCGGCCGAACCAGATGGATTGCGCCTCGTTTGGACGAAAAGTTCGACGCAACGCAGCCACTGCAGCCCAGGCCAGCAAACCACACACGGCCACCACTGACAGCTCCAGCCACCCACGGGGGCGCTGGAACGATGCCAACCAAGTGGACATGTCAGACAGAGGCAACGCAGCTTTGGGATTCAAAATTTCAGACATCTTTCAACCACCGACCGTTCAAACTCGCCAAGCAGGCGGGCGTTTGTCAATAAAGGCCTGTATGCCTTCCTGCGCAACTTCATGCACCATGTTGCAGGCCATGGTTTGCCCCGCGAGCTGGTAAGCAGCCTCAATGCCGCATTCGCGTTGTTGGTAAAAAAGGGCCTTGCCCATGGCAATGGCTTCGGCCGGTTTCGCCAGAATGGAGCCCACCATTTTCTCTATCTCTACATCCAAGACGTCGGCCGGCACCACGCGATTGACCAAGGCGCGGCGTTGCGCCTCCTCGGCGGTGATGAATTCGCCGGTCAACAACATTTCCATGGCGATCTTGGCTGGCACGTTGCGCACCAATGGAACACTGGGCGTGGCGCAGAACAGGCCCACATCAATGCCATTGACGCCGAAACGGGCGTCTTGCGCGGCCACCGCCAAATCGCACTGCGCCACCAGTTGGCAACCTGCTGCGGTGGCCAAGCCATGCACCCGCGCAATCACCGGTATGGGCAGCTGTTGAAGTTGCAACATCACCTTGGCGCATTGGGCAAACAATGCCTGGTAGTAAGCCAGCTGGGGGTGGGCCCGCATTTCTTTGAGGTTGTGGCCCGCACAAAACACCTTGCCATGGGCGGCCAACACCAACACCCGTGCATCGGCGTCGGTTTCAATGCTTTTGAGCTCGGTTTGTAACGCCGCCAACATCTCCTGGCTCAAGGCGTTGAATGTTTTGGGGGTGTTCAGCGTCAGGGTGTGCACCCCGCGCCGGTCTCGATGGTGAAGCAAAATGGCTTCAGTGCTGTTTGTATCCAAAGTGTTCTCCTACATTACAAATCGGCAAGCACTCGTATGTGTGCCTCCACACTGCGTCCCAGCGCGCTCAGGTTGTAGCCGCCTTCAAGCACACTCACGATTCGACCTTGGGCGTGTCGGTAAGCCACAGCCCTGAGTTGTTGTGTGATCCACACATAGTCTTGCTCTACCAAACCCAGCTGGCCCATGTCGTCCTCGCGGTGGGCGTCAAACCCGGCGCTGATGAAAATAAGTTCGGGCCTGAAGGCGTTGAGCCGGGGTATCCAGTGCAAATCAACCAATTCACGGATGTCCATGCCCTTGGTGTACGCGGGAACCGGTATGTTGACCAAATTGGGCGCATCGGAATGCGGCCATTCCGGGTAAAACGGGTGCTGATAAAAGCTGCACATGAGGATGCTTTCGTCGCCCGCAACGATGTCCTCTGTGCCATTCCCATGGTGCACGTCAAAGTCCACAATCGCAACGCGGCTCAGGCCGTGCATGGCCAAGGCATACTTGGCTGCCACCGCCACGTTGTTGAAAAAGCAAAAGCCCATGGCTTTGTCTCGGCAAGCGTGGTGGCCGGGCGGGCGCACCGCGCAAAAGGCATTTTCCAGTTCGCCCGCCAACACAGCGTCGGTGGCATCAATCGCTGCACCGGCCGCGAGCAACGCGGCCTCCCAGGTGTGCACATTGATAGAGGTGTCGGGGTCAAGCTGCGCGTGGGTGGGGCCACCGGCCGCCACATCGTCCTTCAACTGGTCGCTCAAACCACGCAAAGCGGCCACATGCATACGTCCGTGCGCCAACTCCAGTTCAGAGATACTGGCGGGGGTGGGCTCTCGGCGCTCAAGCGCGTCTCCAACGCCGGTGATCAACAAACGGTCTTCAATCGCGTCCAAACGTTCAGGGCATTCCGGGTGCCCTGCGCCCATTTCATGCAGGCGGCAGGTGCGGTGGGTGAAATAACCTGTGGGCTTCATGGTGTGCTTTTTCAGGTAAGGTTGCAAGAATGGAAACATTCCAATTAAAAATCTCCGCATTGCTGAACCAGCTTACCACGGTCATTGTGGGCAAAGACGAGCAAGTGCGCGACTGCGTGACCTGCTTGCTGGCGGGTGGCCACCTGTTGATTGAAGACGTTCCTGGCGTGGGGAAAACCACCCTGGCCCAAGCCCTGGCGCGCACCTTCGGGTTGGCCTTTTCGCGGGTGCAGTTCACCTCCGACCTGATGCCCAGCGATCTGACGGGCGTTTCGGTTTACGACCGGAACCAGCAGTCGTTCGTGTTTCATCCGGGGCCGCTGTTCACCCAGGTGCTGCTGGCCGACGAAATCAACCGCGCCAGCCCCAAAACCCAAAGCGCCTTGCTCGAGGCCATGGAGGAAAAGCAGGTGTCGGTTGAAGGCAGCACCCGCCCGCTGCCTTCGCCGTTTTTTGTGATTGCCACCCA
>JBDKEX010000246.1:0-5719 GCA_039798985.1 Pseudomonadota bacterium
GGCCTTGTTGGTGTCGGGGGGGCACACCCAATTGATGCGTGTGGACGGGGTGGGGCGCTACGAATTGTTGGGTGAAACCATTGACGATGCCGCTGGCGAGGCTTTTGATAAATCTGCCAAACTGCTGGGTCTAGGCTACCCGGGCGGGCCGGCGCTGGCACGTTTGGCGCAAACCGGCAGCCCGCAAGCCTTCAAATTGCCGCGTCCTTTGCTGCACAGCGGAGATCTGGATTTTTCATTTGCCGGCCTCAAAACCGCGGTGCTCACCCAGGTGAACAGGCTGGGCGTTGACTTACCATACCGCATTGCCGATGTGGCGGCCTCTGCACAGGCAGCCATTGTCGAGGTGTTGGTCAAAAAATCGCTGATGGCTCTGCGGCAAACAGGTCTCAACCGCTTGGTGGTGGCCGGGGGGGTCGGAGCCAACCAAATGCTGCGTGAACAGTTGAATCTGGCTTGCAGCCATCGCGGCGTGCGGGTGCACTACCCAGAACTGCATTTGTGCACCGACAACGGCGCCATGATTGCCCTGGCGGCCGGTTTGCGTGTGCAGGCGGGGTTGGTGCCCGAGGCCGGCGACGGTTACGCCTTCAATGTCAAACCACGCTGGCCTTTGGCTGAGGTGTCTACAACCGCTTGACCAAGCCCGCGAAGCACAGCGCTCTGCCCAAACACTGGCAAGCTGCTTGCAGTTAAGCTACAATAATGGGCTGTTCAGCTATTGGGCTGGGCACAACACGCCTGTTGCGGCACGCTTCATAGAAGGTGCTGTGGCAGGACGCAAGTCATATCAGGAACTTACATGATTTCTTCTACCGTCAAGGCCGGCGTGATTGCCGCCAATGCACGTGCTGCCAACGACACCGGCAGCCCCGAAGTGCAAGTGGCCATCATGACCGCTCGCATCAACGAACTGACCCCCCACTTCAAAACCCACGCCAAAGACCACCACGGTCGCCGTGGTTTGCTCAAGCTGGTGAGTCGCCGTCGCAAACTGTTGGACTACCTCAAAACCAAAGATTCCGACCGCTACGTTGCCCTGATTGCCAAGCTGGGCCTGCGCAAGTAATCGGTTTGTCAACACACTGAATCCCAAAACGCCTGGGTTGCTTAGCAGCTTCAGGCGTTTTTTACTTTTTTCACCGGGGCGCAGCTGTTCAGAGCGAAGCTGTGTCATTCCAACAGCGTCTGGGTGTTACCCAATCCTTGCTGGAATGGCATCGTGTTCTGAAGGTCAAACCCCAGGCCTCAAGCGTGGCCTCACACGCTAAACACTGTAGGAGCCGAACATGACCATGTTCAACAAAACCACCAAAACCTTCCAATGGGGCCAAAATACGGTCCGCATGGAAACCGGCGAAATCGCCCGCCAGTCCAGCGGCGCCGTGCTGCTCGACATGGACGGCACCGTGGTGCTGGCCACCGTTGTGGCAAAACAAGACGCCAAAGCGGGCCAAGATTTCTTCCCGCTGACCGTGGACTACCTGGAAAAATCGTATGCCGCCGGCAAAATCCCCGGCAGTTTCTTCAAGCGCGAAGGCCGTCCGTCTGAATTTGAGACCCTGACCAGCCGCCTGATCGACCGCCCCATCCGCCCGCTTTTCCCCGAAGGCTTTTTCAACGAAGTGCAGGTGGTGATTCACACCCTGTCGCTGAACCCCGAAGTGGATGCCGATATTGCTGCCCTGATTGCCACCAGCGCAGCGCTGTCCGTGTCTGGCATCCCGTTCAACGGCCCGATTGGTGCCGCCCGCGTGGGTTATGTCAACGGTGAATACGTGCTCAACCCGGGCCAAACCGCGCGCAAAAACAGCCAAATGGACTTGGTTGTGGCCGGTACGCAAGCCGCCGTGTTGATGGTGGAGTCCGAAGCCGACCAACTGTCCGAAGAAATCATGCTGGGCGCCGTGGTGTTCGGCCACGAGCAAGGCAACGTGGCCATTGCCGCCATCAACGAATTGGTGCGCGACGCCGGCAAGCCCGAATGGAACTGGCAAGCCCCAGCCAAAGACGAAGCTTTGATCGCCAAGATCGACGATTTGGCCAAGGCCAAGCTGGAAGCCGCATACCAGATCCGCAACAAGCAAGCCCGCACACAAGCTTGCCGCACCGCTTACGCCGACGTGATGAGTGCCCTGAAAGCCGAAGGCGTGGCCTTTGACAGCGTTGCCATCGAAGGCCTGCTGTTCGAGATCGAAGCCAAGATCGTGCGCGGCCAAATCCTGGCCGGCGAGCCCCGTATTGACGGCCGCGATACCCGCACGGTGCGCGCCATTGAAATCCGCAACAGTGTGTTGCCGCGTACCCACGGTTCGGCCCTGTTCACCCGTGGCGAAACCCAAGCCCTGGTGGTTGCAACACTGGGCACCGACCGCGACGCCCAACGCATTGACGCTTTGAGTGGCGATTTCGAAGACCGCTTCATGCTGCACTACAACATGCCCCCCTTCGCCACCGGCGAAACGGGCCGCGTGGGTTCGCCGAAGCGCCGCGAAATCGGCCACGGCCGCTTGGCCAAGCGCGCTTTGGTGGCTGCCTTGCCCAGCAAGGAAGAGTTTCCCTACACCCTACGCGTGGTTTCAGAAATCACCGAGTCCAACGGGTCTTCGTCCATGGCTTCGGTCTGCGGCGGCTGCCTGGCGCTGATGGACGCCGGCGTGCCCATGAAAGCGCACGTGGCCGGCATTGCCATGGGCCTGATCAAAGAAGGCAACAAGTTTGCTGTGCTGACCGACATTCTGGGTGACGAAGACCACCTGG
Source organism: Pseudomonadota bacterium (assembly GCA_039798985.1). Lineage (GTDB taxonomy): Bacteria > Pseudomonadota > Gammaproteobacteria > Burkholderiales > Burkholderiaceae_C > JBDKEX01. The sequence continues at coordinate 2,761 of JBDKEX010000246.1, forward strand.
GCGATATGGACTTCAAAGTGGCCGGTACCACCAATGGCGTGACCGCGCTGCAAATGGACATCAAGATCCAAGGCATCACCAAAGAAATCATGCAGGTGGCGTTGGCCCAGGCCAAAGAAGCCCGCATGCACATTTTGGGCAAAATGCAAGAAGCCATGGGTGAAGCCAAGACCGAAATCTCCGATTTCGCGCCCCGCCTCTACACCATGAAGATCAACCCCGAAAAAATCCGTGATGTGATCGGCAAGGGCGGTGCCACCATTCGCGCGCTCACCGAAGAAACCGGTACCCAAATCAACATCGAAGAGGATGGCACCATCACCATCGCTTCGGCAGACGGTGCCAAGGCAGAAGAGGCCAAGCGCCGCATTGCGGAAATCACCGCTGAGGTGGAAATTGGCAAGGTTTACGAGGGCCCGATCACCAAAATTCTGGATTTCGGTGCCTTGGTCAACCTGTTGCCCGGCAAAGACGGCTTGCTGCACATCAGCCAAATTGCGCACCAGCGTGTTGAAAAGGTCACCGATTTCCTCAAGGAAGGTCAGATCGTCAAGGTCAAGGTGTTGGAAACCGACGAAAAGGGCCGGATCAAGTTGTCTATGAAAGCGTTGATCGACCGCGACGAAGCCGCTCAACAGCAACAGCAGCAATAAAGCGGAAGGTGCGTGGGCGCATGGCTGAATCCATGAAAGCGGTTGAAATCACCCACTACGGCGCCCCCGAGGTGCTGCAGTTGGGTGAGCGCGAACGCCCCACAGCAGGTGCGGGCGAGGTGCTGATACGAGTCAGTGCTTCGGGCATCAACCGGCCGGATGTTTTGCAAAGAACAGGCAACTACCCGGTGCCTCCCGGGGCTTCCGACATTCCCGGCCTCGAAGTGTCGGGTGTTGTTGACAGCGGCGACGCTGCTGCAATGGCTGCAATGGGTCTTCGACTGGGTGACCGTGTTTGCGCGCTGGTCGCGGGTGGCGGATACGCTGAATACTGCGTTGCGCCTGTGGGGCAGTGCTTGCCAGTGCCTGCAGGTTTGTCCGATGTGGAGGCTGCCTCGCTGCCCGAGACCTTCTTCACCGTCTGGAGCAATGTGTTCGATCGCGGTGGCCTGCAACCCGGAGAAACCTTGTTGATTCAGGGCGGATCCAGTGGGATTGGTGTCACGGCCATTCAATTGGCCAAAGCCAAGGGTGCCAAAGTCATCGTCACCGTGGGCTCTGCATCCAAAGCACAGGCCTGCTTGGCGTTGGGGGCCGATCACGCCATCAACTACCGCGAACAAGATTTTGTTGCCGAAGTCAACCACTTAACGGACGGCCGTGGTGTTGATCTGGTCCTGGACATGGTCGCCGGTGATTACGTTGCCCGTGAAGTCGATTGTTTGGCTGAGGATGGGCGGCTGGTCATTATTGCGGTGCAGGGCGGTGTTCAATCGGCTTTCAATGCCGGCAAGGTGTTGCGACGCCGTCTGACCATAACGGGATCCACGTTGCGGCCGCGCTCGGTGTCGTTCAAGGCGGCTATTGCTCAATCGTTGAAGCACCATGTGTGGCCCTTGCTGGCCAATCGACAGATCGCTCCCGTGATACACCAGGTGTTTGAACCATCGCAGGCGGCCCAAGCCCATGCCTTGATGGAGAGCAACCAACACATTGGCAAATTGGTGTTGAATTGGCGTTGAGCGTATTGACCAGGAAAAGCTGATGAAAAAATTGATTGTGGGCAATTGGAAGATGAACGGCAGTTTGGCGTTCAACGAAGCCTTGCTGCGAAGCGTGCTGTCGGGTTTGAACGCGAACAATGCTTTGGCGGAGGTTGCCATTTGCGCGCCATCGGTGTTTTTGGCACAGGCCCAATCGCTGTTGAGTGGCACTGCCTGCGCCTGGGGCGCGCAAGACGTTTCGGCGCACGAACAGGGCGCTTACACCGGCGAAATCAGTGCGGCCATGCTCCATGAGCTGGGTTGCCGGTATGTGATTTTGGGTCATTCGGAGCGACGCGCTTACCACGGAGAAACCAACGAACTGGTGGCCGCCAAAGCGCAACGTGCCCTGGCCCATGGCGTCACACCTATCGTCTGTGTGGGTGAATCTTTGCCAGAACGGGAAGCAGGCCAAACCGAAGCAGTGGTCAAGCGACAGTTGGCTGCGGTCATCCATGCGGTGGGCCATTGCACCAGCGAAATCGTGGTGGCCTACGAACCGTATTGGGCCATCGGGACCGGTAAAACAGCCACCCCCGAAGAGGCGCAGGCTGTTCATTCCGTGATTCGTGCCCAATTGCAAGCCGCTACCTCGCATGCCGATCGGGTTCGAATTTTGTACGGTGGGAGCATGAATGCCGCCAATGCCGCCAGTTTGTTGGGGCAAACTGACATTGACGGAGGCCTCATAGGTGGCGCTTCGCTCAAGGCAGACGATTTCCTCAAAATCATTGCGTCTTGCCCGCTAAAGGCCTGAAATTTTCAATTTGGAGAAAAAAATGAACGTTCTGTTTACGATTTTGTTGGCCGTGCAGTTGCTGTCTGCCTTGGGCATGATCGGTTTGATTTTGGTGCAGCACGGCAAAGGTGCTGACGCCGGGGCTGCCTTTGGCGGCGGCGGTTCTGCCAGTTTGTTTGGTGCAACCGGGGGAGCCAACTTTCTGTCACGCACCACGGCGGTACTGGCCACTGTGTTTTTGGCCTGCACCTTGGGCTTGGCGTACTTTGGCAACTTGCGACCAGCGAGCTCGGGCAGTGTCTTGGAGTCGGTGGCAGTGGAACCCGCCCCCGCAAAACCGGTTGCGGCGCCCGACCAAGGTGCAGCACAAATCCCGGGCAAGTAAGTCCTGCGTGCAGTGGTCTCAGTAAAGGGGCTTTGGCCCCTTTTTTTGCGCCGTGCCAGCGGGTGAAACCTTGGGCCTGTCGGGCAAGATAGCCCCAAAAAACAGGGTAGAATAGCGCGGTTGCTGAGGCGCGGCTGTG
>JBDKEX010000247.1:0-2733 GCA_039798985.1 Pseudomonadota bacterium
CAACGTGCCTGGGTAGACGCAGGACGCGTGCTGGCCTACCAAACCGCTCTGGAATTGGACGTGGCAAAACACCACCCCAACAGTGCACGCCGGCAACAGGCCCAGCGCTGGTGTTCGCTGGTAACACCCGTGCTCAAAGCCAGTTGGACCGACCAAGCCTTCCACGGCAGCAGCGATTGTTTGCAGGTGTTTGGGGGCCACGGCTACGTGCGCGAGTGGGGCATTGAGCAAATCGTGCGTGACTCGCGCGTGGCCATGATTTACGAAGGCACCAACGAAATTCAGGCCCAGGACTTGTTGTTCCGCAAGGTTTTGAGCGACCAAGGGCAAGCTCTGCGCGGCTTGCTGGAGCAGTTGCAAAACGACCCTCTGGTGGACCAAAGCCCGGCCGCTGAAATCCTGCAACAAACCACAGCCCGGCAGGTGAGCCTGCTGGACCCGTTCAAGCAGCTCAACGCGGAGCAGACGCTGGAGCTCTACCCCGTGGCTGGCGACTTTTTAAGGGTCACCACACTCACCCTCATGGCCTGGGCTTGGGCCCGCCTGTCGCAGCATGCCGAGGTTTTGGCCTCTCCGGGGGCGAACCAGGCGTTTGTGCGTTGGATACTGCCCGAACACGCCATGCGAACCGACATGGTGCGCAACGCGATCAGCTCAGCACCTGCCACGAACTAGCCCCTTATGATGGTGCTCCTATGAACGAGCCTTCTGCCCCCAAACCACCGAAACAACCCCGCGCAGCGCGCTCGGTGGCGTTGGCGCAGGAAACCATAGACACCCGCTACCTTGAAACCCTGGTGGGTTACAACGCGCGCCGGGCCGCGCTTGCTGTGATCGGCGTGTTCCTGCCCGAAATGGCGCCGTACGGGCTGCGTCCGGTGGATTTTTCGGTGCTCAGTCTCATTGCTCACAACCCTGGCATCACCTCCCGCCAGCTGTGCGCGGCTCTCGACATCTTGCCCCCCAACTTGGTGGGCATGATCAAGTCACTGGAGCAACGCAAACTTGTTGAAAAACGAGAACACCCCAGCGACCGCCGCGCCCAAGGTTTGCACCTCACCGCCACCGGCCAAAGCCTGCAAGCTGAAGCAGAAGTGAAAGCCAGCAACCTGGAACTGGATGTAACACACCGCCTCACAGCGGCCGAACGTCAAACCCTGATCCGTTTGCTGCGCAAAATTTACCTCTGAAATCGGTTCGCAGCCGCCCCGGCCAACACCCGGTCTGGGTTTGTGCAATCCTGGGGGCATGGGCACCCTTGAAATACCAAACGTCGGCCCCATATGCCCGACAATTCACAGTTTTGGTTACCTGCACCCCAAAAAACATGCAAAGCCCACAAGACATTTACAAAGACGCCGCCGCCGTTCCCGCACCTGAAACAGAAGCCGTGCATGCCGCTTCACAAGGCGACGAGCTCAACGCCCTGACCAACGAAATCGAAAGCCTGAAGGCACAAAACGCCGACTTGGCTGAGCAGTTTTTGCGCGCCAAAGCCGATGTGGAAAACATGCGCCGCCGCACCGATGAAGAAATCAGCAAGGCCCGCAAATTTGCGGTTGAAAGCTTTGCTGAAAGCCTGTTGCCGGTGACCGACAGTCTGGAGGCCGGTTTGGCCATCCAAGAAGCCACGTTGGAGCAGATCCGCGAAGGTGCCGAAGCCACCTTGAAGCAACTGCAAGCCGCCTTGGCCCGCAACAAAGTGCTGCCCATTGCCCCGTCTGCAGGCGAAAAATTTGACCCCCACCAGCACCAAGCCATCAGCATGGTGCCGGCCGACCAAGAAGCCAACACGGTGGTGTCGGTGCTGCAAAAAGGCTATGTGATTGCAGACCGGGTGCTGCGCCCCGCGCTTGTCACCGTGGCCGCGCCCCGCTGACCCCCTATCCCAAAAAACCCTTTTTGCAAACAGGGCTTGAAATCCCGAACAACAGCCACACCTTGTTTACAAGCGAATTTTTCAAATTTTTCAAAATCTTCTGGAGTAACTCATGGGCAAAATCATCGGCATTGACTTGGGCACCACCAACTCGTGTGTGGCCATCATGGAGGGCAACACCACCCGCGTGATCGAAAACAGCGAAGGCGCGCGCACCACCCCGTCCATCATTGCGTACCAAGAAGACGGCGAAGTGCTGGTGGGCGCCAGCGCCAAGCGCCAAGCCGTGACCAACCCACGCAACACGCTGTACGCGGTCAAGCGACTGATCGGTCGCAAGTTCACCGAAAAAGAAGTGCAAAAAGACATCGACCTGATGCCCTACACCATTGCCGCCGCCGACAACGGCGACGCGTGGGTGGAAGTGCGCGGCAAAAAGATTGCACCGCCTCAAGTCAGCGCCGAAGTGCTGCGCAAAATGAAGAAAACCGCCGAGGACTACCTGGGCGAAGCCGTGACCGAAGCCGTGATCACGGTGCCGGCCTACTTCAACGACGCGCAACGCCAAGCCACCAAAGACGCTGGCCGCATTGCAGGCTTGGAAGTCAAGCGCATCATCAACGAGCCCACCGCTGCTGCGTTGGCCTTTGGCCTGGACAAGCACGGCGCCGGTGACCGCAAAATTGCCGTGTTCGACTTGGGTGGCGGCACCTTCGACATCTCCATCATCGAAATCGCCGATGTGGACGGCGAAAAGCAGTTCGAAGTGCTGTCCACCAACGGCGACACCTTTCTGGGTGGTGAAGACTTCGACCAGCGCATCATCGACTACATCATTGGCGAATTCAAGAAAG
>JBDKEX010000248.1:0-6260 GCA_039798985.1 Pseudomonadota bacterium
GCGTGTGGCAAAAAACACCGCTGGCGATTGGGAGTTGACCCAGTTGCCTGAGGTTCAGGCGTCTTTTGTGGCGCTGGATCCGCGCACCGGTGACATTAAAGCCTTGGTGGGCGGTTTTGACTATGAGCGCAACAAATTCAACCATGTGACACAGGCCTGGCGCCAACCCGGTTCCAGTTTCAAGCCCTTTATTTATTCAGCAGCGCTGGAAAAAGGCATCACCCCAGCCACCATCGTTCAAGACAAGCCCTTGTTTTTCAGCGCAGCCACCACCGGCGGCAAACCGTGGGAGCCTAAAAATTACGACGGCAAGTTTGAAGGGGCCATGACAGTGCGTACCGCGCTTGCAAAGTCAAAAAACATGGTGTCCATCAGCATCCTCAAAACGGTGGGTGCCGCAGAGGCGCAAGATTGGATCACCCGCTTTGGATTTGATGCTGACAAGCACCCGCCCTACCTGACCATGGCCTTGGGCGCAGGTTCCGTCACCTCTTTGCAAATGGCTGCAGGCTACGGGGTGTTCGCCAACGGCGGCTACTACCTGCCACCCAAGTTCATCCAGCGCATCACCGACCACAAGGGCAAGGTGTTGCTGGACAGCCCTTCCGCCCCCCCTGACGAATCGCAGCGGGTGATCGACGCGCGCAATGCGTTTGTGATGAGCCAACTGTTGCAGGAAGTCACCCGTTCAGGAACTGCAGCACGTGCCCAAGGCACACTCAAACGCCCTGATTTGTACGGCAAAACCGGCACCACCAACGATGCGATGGACGCCTGGTTCGTGGGCTATCAGCCCACGCTGGTGGCGGCGGTGTGGGTGGGGTACGACAACCCTCGCAACCTGGGCAGCCGGGAAACCGGGGGTGGTTTGAGCTTGCCCATCTGGATTTCATTCATGTCTGAGGCCCTGAAAAACGCCCCCGTCGAGGAAGTGGCTCTGGCGCCGGGTGTGGTGTTCACACACGGCGAGTGGTTTTACGACGAGTTTGTTCCCGGCAGCGGGTTGCGTCAAATCGAAATGAGTGATGAAGAAACAGGGCCGGTCACGGGTGTGCCACCCGAACCGGGGTCGGCCGCCGAGGAAAAACGCAGTATTCTGGACTTGTTCAAGAACTGAACGCCACGGGGCACCCGCTTTGCGCGGAGGCCTCGCGGCTCAGATCGGCAAAAAATTCGCCCACACCTTTGGTGTCACGCCATTGGCTGCCGTCAAAGCGGTAATGAAAGCCCCCAGCCTTGGCGGCCAGCCAAATTTCGTGCAAGGGCTTCTGCAAATTGATCACGATTTGGCTGCGATTCGCAAAGGTCAGCGTGATCATGCCCCCCACTCGCTGGTTGTCAATGTCGACGTCAGATTCGTCGTTCAAACGGTCGCAGGCCACCTCAACAGCTCGCAGAGCAGCTTCGGCGCGGTCAAGGTATTCCAGGTCGGTCATACAATTTGCAGATGTTTTTGCTTCAACACATTCTAGGTGGGCTTGCCCGCCATCACCAGCGCGTGGTTTTGGCGCTGGTGATGGCATCGGTCGCCGCTCTGGTGGGCTGTGGCCAGAAAGGCCCCTTGTACCTGCCTGCCCACGCAATTGACGACTTGTCTGTTACCTATTTCACATGAACCCCTACCTGCCTGCACGCCCGTTTTTTGACTATCAAAATGGGCAATTGATGGTTGAAAACCGCCCTTTGGCCGATTTGGCGAAAGAACACGGTACGCCGCTGTTTGTGTACTCACAAGCAGCCATGCTGGGGGCTTTGGCTGCCTACCAACAAGGGTTTGCCGGGCGCAATGCCTTGATTTGCTACGCCATGAAGGCCAACTCAACCTTGGCCATACTGCAAACATTTGTGCAAGCCGGTTGTGGCCTAGACATCGTGTCGGGCGGTGAATTGGAACGCGCCCTCAAGGCTGGGGCGGAGCCGCAAAAAATCATCTTTTCAGGTGTGGGCAAAACCCGAACCGAAATGCGCCGCGCCTTGGAGTTGGGCATTGGTTGCTTTAACGTGGAAAGCCTGCCTGAGCTGGACACCTTGAACGAGGTCGCTTTGGCAACTGGCACCCGTGCGCCGGTGAGCCTGCGTGTGAACCCCGATGTGGACGCCAAAACCCACCCCTACATTTCAACAGGCTTGAAGGGCAATAAATTTGGAATTGCCCACACCGATGCACTGGCCGCTTACGCTCACGCGGCGCAACTGCCTGGCCTCAGGGTTGTGGGGATAGACTGCCACATCGGCTCGCAAATCACCGAGGTAGCCCCCTACCTAGACGCTATGGACCGGGTGCTCGATTTGGTGCAATCCATAGAAGCCAACGGCATTGAGTTGGAGCACATCGACTTTGGAGGCGGTTTGGGCATTGTTTATAACGGCGACACCCCACCTGCGGCCAACGAATTGTGGGCGCTCTTGCTGACCAAACTGGATGCGCGCGGCTACGGCAACCGCAAACTGGTGATTGAGCCCGGCCGTTCGTTGGTGGGCAACGCAGGTGTGTGTTTGACCGAAGTTTTGTACTGCAAACAAGGCGAGCAAAAGAACTTTTTGATCGTTGACGCGGCCATGAACGACCTGCCCCGCCCCGCCATGTACGAGGCGTTTCACGCCATTGTGCCGGTGACCCCTCGTGCAGGGCAGTCTATCGAATGGGACGTGGTGGGACCGGTGTGCGAAAGCGGGGACTGGTTGGGCCGCGAGCGGGCGCTCAACGCAGAACCCGGGGACTTGCTGGCCGTGTGTTCAGCCGGCGCCTACTGCATGAGCATGGCCAGCAACTACAACACCCGCGGGCGTGCCGCCGAAGTGCTGGTGCATGGCCAAAAAGCCACACTGATCCGCAAGCGAGAGAACGCACAGGACCAGATGCGCCACGAGGCTTTGCTGGAATGATGCAATTTACCTAACTGTGTGGTACCCGCGCACGGCGTTTGCGCACCCACCAAGCCACGCGCCAGCCGCCCAAAGCCAGCAAAATGGCGGTGTAAACATGGACCTCGGTAAAATTGTTCTTTCCGGCGCGCATCCAGTAAAAATGCAGCAGGGCGAGCACCGCAACGGCATAAACAGTGCGGTGCAAGCGCTGCCATCTTGCTGACCCCAGGGCCTTGACTGCGCGATTGAAAGATGTGGCTGCCAGCGGCAACAGCAGCAACAAGGCCACAAAACCCACGGTGATGAAGGGCCGCTTGACCAGGTCGGCCAGCACATCGTCAAGCACCCAGCCCATGTCCAACCAGGCATAAGCCAAAGCGTGCAGCAGCGCGTGCACAAAAGTCCAAACGCCCAAAGTGCGGCGCCACCGCGCCACGGCAGTCAAACCCAAACTTTGGCGCAATGGGGTGATCAGCAGGGTCAAGCACAGCAAGCGCAGGGTCCAATCACCCAAACCCCGCAACAGCGCCTCTGCGGGATTGGCCCCCAACTGATTTGTGAAGCCCTGAAGCAGCAACCACGACGCCGGCACACCGCAAGCCAACCAAACCAGAGGCTTGGCCCACGCGTGCATCAACAAACGGTTGAGTGCCTGCACTCAGAAGAACTTGCGCAAGTCCATACCGGCGTAAAGCTGGCCCACTTGCGCTTCATAGCCGTTGAACATCTGGGTGGGGCGACGCTTGGCGAACAACCCGCCTTCGTCTCCCAAACGCCGCTCATTCGCTTGGCTCCAGCGCGGGTGGGACACCTCGGGGTTCACGTTGGAATAAAAACCATACTCCTGCGGTGCGGCCACGTTCCAAGCGGTGCGGGGTTCTTTCTCTACCAATCGGATTTTGACAATCGACTTCGCACTTTTGAACCCGTATTTCCAAGGCACTACCAGCCGAACCGGCGCACCGTTTTGTTTGGGCAGCACCTCTCCGTACATGCCATAGGAAAGCATCGTCAGCGGGTGCATGGCCTCATCAAGCCTCAAACCTTCAACATAGGGCCAAGCCAGCACATTGGAACGCACACCGGGCATGGTGGCAGGGTCGGCCAGCGTGACAAATTCCACGTACTTGGCGCTGCCCAAAGGCTCCACCTGCCTGAGCAAGGCAGACAAAGAATAACCAACCCAAGGAATGATCATAGACCACCCCTCGACACAACGCAGGCGGTAAATGCGTTCTTCCATGGGACTGATTTTCAGCAAATCATCCAGGTCCAGTGTCTTGGGGGACTTGACCAAACCTTCCACAGCAACCGCCCAGGGTTGGGTTTTCAGGGTTTTGGCGTAACGGGCCGGGTCGCCTTTGTCCAGCCCAAATTCGTAAAAATTGTTGTACCCGCTGGCGTCGTCGTAAGGCGTGATTTTTTCGGGGGTCATGGCCCCCGGCGTTTTGGAGGCAACCGATGGCAGGGGCGCCAATTTGCCCGGGCGGGTCACGGGAGTCGCGCTGGCAAAAGCAGCTTTTTGCAAACCAGAAAGGCCAGCCCCCACCGCGGCTGCACCTGCACCCAACAGCCACCTGCGCCGCTGTTGGTACAAGGGCTCAGGGGTGATTTCGCTGGGATAAGGGTGCCTAAAACCACTGTCAAATTTTTGAATCAGCACAGTAATCCCCCGGTAAAAATTCAGAGCGTGCCGTAACTGTGCAAACCGCTCAAGAACATATTAACGCCCAGGAATGCAAAGGTGGTAACAGCCAACCCCACCAAAGCCCACCAAGCCGCCACCGTGCCACGCAGGCCTTTCATGAGACGCATGTGCAGCCAAGCGGCGTAATTCAGCCACACGATCAAGGCCCAGGTTTCTTTCGGGTCCCAACTCCAGTAACCGCCCCAGGCCTCTGCGGCCCACAACGCGCCCAACACGGTGGCAATGGTAAAAAAGGCAAAGCCCACCGCTATGGCCTTGTACATCACATCGTCCAGCACTTCGAAGCTGGGCAGGCGCTCGGCAATGCGGCGGCGGGCACCCAAAATACCCCCCACAATCAAGGCCGAAATACCGAAATAAACAAACCAGTAACTGCTGCCGTTGCTGGTGGCCGATTGGCGAAACACAATCGGCTCAAAACACAAGGCTATGCCCAACACCCACAGCGGGGCCAATTTGTACCAACGGGTTTCGGTGGCACTTTGCTTGATCAAAAACGCAAACGCCAACATGGCTGACATGGCGAAGGTGCCGTATCCAATGAAATTGGCGGGCACGTGCAACTTCATCCACCAACTTTGCAAGGCAGGCACCAAGGGTTGTATTTGGTGGGCTTCGCGCACCACCGTGTACCAAAGCAAAAACCCCACAGCCGCGCTCACCACCAGCATCACAAACGCCCCCATGCGGCGGGTTTGGTAGCGGTCTTCGTAATACAAGTAGTAAGAGGCGGTGAGCCAAGAAAACAGCACGAACACTTCGTACAGGTTGCTCACGGGAATGTGACCAATGTCTGGCCCCAGCAAGTAGCTTTCGTACCAGCGCACCAACGTGCCCACCAGCGCCAGGGTCACCGCCACCCAGGTCAGGCGTGAGCCGAGTTTCTCAAAGGTGTCGCCGTGGGTGCGCGACACCACCCCGCCCCAATAAAACGCTGTGGCCATGAAGAACAGCATGCTCATCCACAAAATAGCGGACTGGCTGGACAAAAAATATTTGAGCAAAAACGCTTGGTCAGCGCGCGCCAACTGGGCTTGGCCATCGACTTGGTACAAGGCAATGGCCAACAGGCTCAAGCCCGCCACCACCACTGCAAGCAAGCGCAGTGGCCGCCAAAACCAGGCCAAAGCAATCAGGCTGGGCACCGATCCCATCAAAATGCCCTGCTCGTAACCGTCCATGAAACCGCCGTAAGTGATGAACGCATAGGCGCCACCCACCACCACCCAAACAGCGAAAAGCCAATCCCACAGGTCGCGCCGGGCAAAGTAACCGGGGTTGAGGGTGATGGTTTGCCCCCGCTGCAAAGGGACTGTTTGTGTGGCTGTGTTCATGCATGCACCTCTAACAATTTGGTTTTGAGGGATTCAAATTCTCGGTCGGTATCCAACATTTTGCGGTTGGTGGACAGGGCCATCAGGGCCTGGGTCGCATTGCCCTGACCCGAAGGGGCCAACCAAACCCACAGGCGGCGTTCGCGCACGTACAACATAGCAAACACCCCAATGATCAAAAACAAGCACCCCAAGTACACAATGGTCTTGCCCGGTGCACGCGCCACCTGGAACACGCTGGCCTGCACCTGGGTAAAGTCTTGCAGCATGAAGGTCATGGGCGCGGGGTAGAAAAAAGCATCGCTCAGCCCAAGGACGGCCTGGGTCATGAAAGCGGCGGTTTTGTCGTC
>JBDKEX010000249.1:0-6038 GCA_039798985.1 Pseudomonadota bacterium
CAAAATGCCTCGCTCTCGGCGCCGCCCACCCAACAAGCCAGTTGCGCTTGCGGCGGTGGGGGCTGCCGGCAGGGGCTGACCCGGGCCACCTCTTCTTCGGTGAGTTGCAGCACCGGTTGCAGAAACGAGGTGTGCCGCAGGGGCTCCAAATCGTAAACGCCGGACACGCCCACGGCTCGCTTGCACCAGGCTTCGGGCAAATCGGGGGCCCACTGCGTCCAATCCCATGCCAACAGCATGGCCGCCAATTGAGCCCCCGCCGAGTGTCCCACCAAGGTAACACGTTGCCGGTCGCCGCCATGGTGTTGGATGTTGCGGTACACCCAAACCAGCGCTTGCGCCATTTGGTTGACTATGTCCGACACACTCACCTGCGGGCACAAAGCATAATTGGGAACCACCACACACGCACCTTGGCCCACAAACGGCGGCGCAACAAACGAGTGGTCTGCCTTGTCTAAACTGCGCCAATAACCGCCGTGCAGAAACACCAAAACCGGCGCTCGGGGTTGGTCGGGCAAAAAAACGTCCAAAGTTTCGTTCGGACCGCTGCCGTACGGCTGGTCCAGCACACACCGCAGTTGCCGCCGGGCCAGGTCCGACTCTCGGGCCCAGCGGGCCAAATACTCGCCGTGCTCGGGCACCAGCGCCCGGTTGTTGTACTGAGCGTCCCACTTTGTCGAAGCATTCAAAGTCATGGAATCTTTCACGCGGGGCAATTTGGCCCAGCAAAAAATCCAATTTCCAGCCGACCACCTTTATTCAAGCTTACAAAACTCTAAAATAACCCATGGGTAAAGAACAAAGCAGTCACAGGCCAATTGCGCAGCCCACAAATCATGGCAACACCCGCGTCCCACAATACCACTCCTAAACCCCGTTTGGCCTTGCTGGGAACGGGACTCATGGGCTTGCCCATGGCTCGTCGTTTGTGCGAAGCCGGGTTTGAGCTCAGTGTCTGGAACAGGTCCATCAACAAAGCCGTGCCTTTGCAGGCCGACGGTGCTTTTGTGGCCAGCAGTGCGGCCCAAGCCGTCGCTGACGCTGACATCGTTGTCACCTTGTTGACAGATGGGGATGCGGTCAGCAGCCTTTTGTTTGAGCAGGGGGTGGCGGGTGCACTCAAAGCTGGCAGTTTGGTGGTTGATATGTCCTCCATCAAACCGGCGCAGGCGCGCGCTCATGCGCAGCGTTTGGCCGAACTGGCCCAGGGCCCTGTGTGGCACTTGGATGCACCGGTTTCTGGCGGCACGGTGGGTGCCGAACAAGGCTCACTGGCCATCATGGTGGGTGGAGAACCCGCCGCATTTGAACGCGCTTTGCCGGTTTTTGCAGCGCTGGGGCGTGCCACCCATGTGGGGCCCGTGGGTGCGGGCCAATTGGCCAAACTGGCCAACCAAATGATTGTGGGCATTACGATTGGAGCCGTGGCCGAGGCTTTGTTGTTGTGCGAAAAAGGCGGCGCAAACATGGCCCAGGTTCGCACAGCCATAGCCGGCGGGTTTGCCGAAAGCCGTATTTTGCAAATACACGGCCAGCGCATGGTTGAACGCGACTTCGCCAAACGCGGGGCCATGACGGTACAACTCAAAGACATGTGCAATGCGCTGGACACCGCCCAAGAACTGGGTTTTGACGCCCCCATTTCAACCCTGCTCGAAAATCTTTACAGGCAGGCGGTGGAACACGGCCTGCACGACTTGGACCACTCCGGGCTGTTCGTGGAATTGGCTCAGCGCAACGGTTTGAAATGACCGACCTCCCACGCAAACAAGACAAATCCAAGGCCCAACCCAGCCTGGCGTTGGCAAGCTGTGTGTTTGTGCTGTGCCTGTTTTTTTTCAGTGTCCTGATTTGGAACGAACACAAAGAGGAAAGCGCTCTGGCCCAACAGGCGGCAATGACCGTTGCCAAAGAGCACGCTCTCGCGATCGAGAGCCGAGTGGAACGTTTGATGTCGACCACTTACCTGATGGCTGCATCGGTGCGCAAAGACCAAGGTAGGGTGATTGAGTTTGAGGCCATGGCCAAAGCCATATTGCCGCTTTTTCCGGGCGTAACCGCCTTGTCGCTGTCGCCCAATGGGGTTATCAGACACGTTTTTCCCATGGACGAAAATGCCCGTTCCTTGGGTTTTAACCAGTTGGCCGACCCGCAGCAAAGCCCTGAAGCCTTCAAAGCGCGCGACAGCGGCAAGCTCACGCTGGCGGGCCCGTTGCTTTTGACGCAGGGCGGCACGGGCGTGATAGGTCGTTTGCCAATATACCTCCTAGACAACGCCAGCAATGAACAGTTTTGGGGGTTCGCCAACGTGGTGATCCGATTCCCAGATGCGCTCAAAGGCATCGGGCTGCAAAGCCTCGGTCAGCTGGGTTTTGACTATGCGTTGTGGCGCGAAGTGCCAGCGTCGCCAAACCCCCAAATCATCGCCAGCTCCCGCAAAGATCTGTCGGTTGCAGCGCTCAATGACCCGGTCAATGTCAATATCACCGTTCCCAATGGGCAGTGGGTTCTGAGCCTGGCGCCACATGCAGGCTGGACCCACCCCCAGCTCTATGGGGCCTACGCCGTGGCTGGGTTGGTGTTCTCAGCAATGCTTGCCTATCTGGTCAAGCTGTTGGTTGATCAACGCAATTACAGGTATGGCCTGGAAGATCAGGTGGAGCAACGGACCCAAGAAATTCGTTCTGTCCAAGACCATTTGCAGGCCACCCTGGACGCGATACCCGACCTGATGTTCGAGATCGACCTGTTGGGAAAACTGCACCGGGTGCACGCACTCAATCCCGAGCTCTTGGCCGTGCCGTACGACCAAATCGGACAACGCAATATCAACGAGCTGCTGCCGCCCGAAGTCTGCGAAGTTGCGCACCGAACCATGCAAGAGGCGCTGGAGCATGGGCGCTCACACGGGCAGCAGTACAGCCTCCAGACCCCTGTTGGAGAAAGGTGGTTTGAACTCTCGGCAGCCCGCAAAACCCACCATTTGTCAGACACGCCCCGCTTCATTTTCTTGGCACGCGACATCACGGACCGCAAAAACAACGAAGCAGAACTGCAGTTGGCGGCCAAAGTGTTCGAGCAAAGCAACGAAGCGTTTTTAATCACCGATGCCCATCAAAACATCGTCAAAGTCAACCCTGCTTTTACCAAGATAACGGGTTACAGCCCTGCTGAAGTGTTGGGCCAACAGCCCAAACTGCTGACGTCTGGCCGCCAGGGTGCGCATTTTTACCAAGACATGTGGCTGGACATTGAACACCGGGGCCACTGGGAAGGCGAGATCTGGAACCGCCGAAAAGACGGGCAGGAGTACCCTGAATGGTTGTCCATCACCCGCGTCACCGACGAACAAAACAAGCCCAAACACTACATCGCCATCTTCAGCGACATCACGCAACGAAAGGCCCAAGAAGCCAAAATTCGGTCCTTGGCATTTTTTGACCCGCTCACCGGCCTTGCCAATCGCAGTTTGCTAAAAGACCGCGTCGAGCATGACCTGGATCAAGCCAAACGCCACAACACCCACATGGCTTTGCTGTTTCTGGATCTGGATCACTTCAAAAACGTCAACGATTCATTGGGTCACGCGGTGGGTGACGAGTTGTTGATCGAGGTGGGAAGGCGCCTCGCTTCTCACTTGCGCGCGCAAGACACCCTGGCCCGCCTGGGCGGCGATGAGTTTGTGGCTGTGCTGCCCGACACCGACGCCAATGGGGTCACCCATTTGGCGCAGGCGCTGCTCGGCCTGATGGCGGAACCCTATTCGCTCTCGGCCCATGAGCTCAATATCACCCCGTCCATAGGTATTTCAATATACCCCGAGGATGGCACGGACTTTGACACCTTGTACCGGTGTGCGGACACGGCAATGTACCGTGCAAAGCAAGAGGGGCGAAACTGCTTCAGCTTTTTCACCAACGAGTTGCAAAGAAGCTCCATCCACCGCCTCACGCTTGAAAACGCCTTGAGGCGCGCGCTGGAACGCAATCAGATGCACCTGCACTACCAACCACAGCAGTGTTTGCGAACCCACAAGGTGCTGGGCGTGGAGGTACTGCTGCGCTGGAACCACCCAGAATTGGGTTCGGTTTCACCGGCCGAATTCATTCCGATTGCCGAAAACAGCGGGCTGATCCTGAGCATAGGTGAATGGGTGCTGCGAACAGCAGCGCTACAGGTAAAAGCCTGGATGGACAGTGGCTTGCCCGAAATGGTGCTGGCGGTCAATTTGTCTGCGGTGCAATTCCGCCAACCCCAACTGTTGGAAACTGTGATGGGGGTGCTGCAAGACACTGGCTTGCCCGCACGTTGCTTGGAGCTGGAACTCACCGAAAGCGCCGCCATGCACGACCCCAAGGCAGCCATCGCCACCATGGACGCCTTGCACCAGCAAGGCATTCGCATGTCGGTGGACGACTTCGGCACTGGGTACTCGTCCCTCAACTACCTCAAGCGCTTCAAGGTCTACAAACTCAAAATCGACCAGAGTTTTGTTCGGGATGTTCCCAGTAATCAAGAAGATGCCTCTATTGTGAGTGCCATCATCAACATGGCCCACAGTCTGGGCATGACCACGATTGCCGAAGGCGTGGAAACCGTCGAACAGCAGCAGTTTTTGAAAGACAACGGTTGCGACGAAATCCAGGGCTACCTTTTCAGTCGCCCATTGCCTCCGCCGGAACTGGAGCGTTTTGTGCGTCAAGCCATGCAGGCCTGACGCATCAAATCAACCCCTGTTCGGGCTCAACGCGGTGAGCGGCGTGCGCCTGCAGGCCGGCCACCACCCGCCGGGCGCCCTGCTCCGCCTGCACGTTCGCCACGGCCGTGGTGTTCATGCCCGCCAAAGCCGCCATTCCCAAAGCCATTGCCACGAGCGGCCCCATGCGGCTTGCTGTGGCCAAAGTCTTGACCACCACGCTCGCCATAAGGTGCGCCGCCACGCTTGTCGGCAAAACCACGGTCTTCAAAACGGCCGGCGCCAGGCTGTTGCTGACGCGGCTCAAAAGCGCCTTTGTCAGAGCGGCCAAACGAGGCGAAACCACCACGCGAATCACCACCGCGCCCACGGCCGCCGTCGAAGCCACCACGGTTGTCATTGCCACGGAATGGACCACCGCGCCCACGGCCACCGCCAGGTCGACGGTCGCCACGGTCTTCATACACCTGCTTTTTGGGTTCCAAGCCGGGAATGGTGTGAGCGTCAATGCGCTGCTGGCTGTAAGCCTCGATCTCGCCGATTTTGCGACGATCGCGGAATTCGGCCATGGTCACAGCCAAGCCCTTGCGACCTGCACGGCCGGTGCGGCCGATGCGGTGGGTGTAGTCCTCGGCCTTCATGGGCAAACCGAAGTTGAAAACGTGGGTGATCGTGGGCACATCAATGCCCCGGGCAGCCACATCGGTGGCCACCAAAATTTGAACGCGACCATCGCGCAAAGCCATCAGGCGGCGGTTGCGCAACCCCTGGCTCAAAGCGCCGTGCAACGCCACAGCTGAAAAGCCCACTTGCTGCAACTCTTCGGCCAAGGCATCACATTCGATTTGGGTGCTCGCAAAAACAATCGCTTGGTCAATCGAAGCATCGCGCAGCCAGTGGTCCAGCAATTGGCGCTTGTGTTGCGGGCTGTCGCACCAGAACAGTTTTTGCTCAATGCTGCTGTGCTTTTCCTGGGGCGTGTCGATTTGCACCTTTTGCGGCTCGCGCATCACGCGGGCTGCCAAGGTTTGAATGCGCGGCGCAAAGGTGGCGCTGAACATCATGGTCTGGTGACGGTTCATGGTCAGCTGGTTGACTTCTGCCAAATCGTCGGCAAAACCCAGGTCCAGCATGCGATCGGCTTCGTCCACCACCAAAAACTTAACTTCGTCGAGCTTGATCTGGCCCGAGCGCTGCAGGTCCAGCAAGCGGCCGGGTGTGGCCACCACCAAATTCGCGTTTTGCAATTTGGCAATTTGCACCTGGTAAGGAATGCCGCCGACCACGTTGGCAATGCGCAGGCCACGGCAATGTTTGACCAAGTCAATGGCGTCGTGGG
>JBDKEX010000250.1:0-16890 GCA_039798985.1 Pseudomonadota bacterium
CCCACCATCAACACATCGCCGTGCGCGAAGTTGATCAGGCCAATAATGCCGTACACCATGGTGTAGCCCAAGGCCACCAATGCGTACATGCTGCCCAGCACCAGACCGTTGATGATCTGCTGAAGCAATACATCCATAAAAAGTTCTCCGTTGTGAGGGACTTGACGCCCGCGGGTTGTAACCGCGCAGGCTAGCAAAAAACCCGCCAAGGGCGCCTGGGTGCAGGTGCGGCGGGTCGGTGGCGGGATTTTAGCCAGCCGCACCTGTCACCGGGAGGCGGTTTACCCCCAATTTGGGGCGGGTTTACCCGAATTTTTGTATACAAACCAGCAAATGCGCAAACGTTTGGCCTGAATTCAACGCGCCAACTCGTTTTGGGCACGCAATTCGCGCATTTTGTCGCCTATCTTGATTTCCAAACCGCGGGGTACGGGCTCGTAGAACCCAGGGGCAGCCATGCCATCGGGCAAATAGGTCTCTCCTGCGGCAAAACCACCCGGTTCATCGTGCGCGTAGCGGTAGCCCTTGCCGTAGTCCAACTCCTTCATCAAACGGGTGGGCGCATTGCGCAAATGCATGGGCACCGGACGCGTGCCGTCTGCCTTGACCCAAGCCTGGGCTTTTTTGTAAGCGTTGTACACCGCGTTGCTTTTGGGGGCCACTGCCAAATAGACCACGGCCTCGGCCAAGGCCAACTCCCCTTCCGGGCTGCCCAGGCGCTCGTACACCTCGGCGGCGTCCAGGGCCAAACGCAGGGCACGTGGGTCGGCCAAGCCCACGTCTTCGGCTGCCATGCGCACCAGGCGCCGCGCCATGTAGCGGGGGTCGGCGCCCCCGTCCAGCATGCGCACCAGCCAATACAGGGCGGCATCGGGGTCGGAGCCGCGCACACTTTTGTGCAAGGCCGAAATGGTGTCGTAAAACTGTTCACCGCCTTTGTCGTACCGGCGCAGGCGCTCCCCCAGGACCTTGAGCAGCCAGTCGTCGGCAATCGCCGTCAAGCCTTGCGCTTGAGCTGTCACCGCCAAGGTTTCCAGGGTGTTGAGCAAACGGCGTGCGTCGCCGTCGGCATAGGCCAACAAACGCGCCAAGGCGGCGGCTTCGATGGTTGGCACAGCGCCCATGGCCTGAGCGCGCTCCACCAACAGGGCCAAATCGGCCTCGGCCAGCGGCTGCAGTACGTACACCGCCGCACGGGACAACAAGGCCGAATTCACCTCGAAGCTCGGGTTTTCGGTGGTGGCCCCCACAAACGTGAACAGCCCACTTTCGACGTGGGGCAAGAAGGCGTCTTGTTGGCCCTTGTTGAAGCGGTGAACTTCATCCACAAACACAATCGTGGCTTGGGCGTGCAAGCCCATGCGGGCGGCCTCGGCCTGTTCAACCGCAGCCCGTATGTCTTTGACACCGCCCAACACCGCGCTGATGGAAATGAACTGGGCATCAAAGGCTTGCGCCATCAAACGGGCGATGGTGGTTTTACCTACACCAGGGGGGCCCCAGAAAATGCAACTGTGGGGGCGCCCAGACTCAAACGCCATGCGCAATGGCATGCCCGCAGCCAACAGGTGCTGCTGACCGATGACTTCGGCCAGCGAGCGAGGACGCAGACGTTCAGGCAAAGGCGTGTGCATGGCGGGCATTGACACTTTACTGAAGCCAGAAATGGCAATGGCCTGAAAAGTCAGGCCATTGGGTTTTGGTGCCGCTTGTCGGATTCGAACTGACGACCTACCGCTTACAAGGCGGTTGCTCTACCAACTGAGCTAAAGCGGCTTTGGGCGGTATTCTACTTCACCCGCGTGAGGGCCGGGCGAACAACGGCAGTTGTTGCTGGAACAGGGGGCACATCTTTTGGCTGCGGCGCTGGAAAAGCCATACCTTGCCCATTTTCGCGGGCATAAACCGCAACCACATGACTCACGGGCACCAGAATTTCACGCACCACACCTCCAAAGCGGGCCTTGAACTCGACAAAATCATTTCCGACTTTGAACTGGCTGGTCGCGTCGTAACTGGTGTTGAGCACGATTTCGTTGTCTTTGACGAACTCGCGCGGCACCTGCACCGACGCATCCACATGAACCGCCAGATAAGGCGTGAAACCGTTGTCGGTACACCACTCGTGCATGGCACGGATGAGGTAGGGGCGCGTGGACGGCACTTCTGTGTTCGGCATGGCGATCTGCCCCTTACTTGCGCATCACCTTTTCAGAGGGCGTCAGTGCCTCTATGTAAGCCGGGCGCGAGAAAATCCGCTCGGCGTACTTCAGCAAGGGGGCGGCGTTTTTGCTCAACTCAATGCCGTAGTGGTCCAAACGCCACAGCAGGGGCGCAATGGCAACGTCCAACATCGAGAAATTGTCACCCAGCATGTATTTGTTTTTCAAAAACACAGGGGCCAATTGGGTCAACCGGTCTCGGATGTGGCTCTTGGCCTTTTCCACCGCTTTCTCATTGCCTTTGTTGTTGCGCGCCTCCAAGACGGACACGTGGGCGAACAGCTCCTTCTCAAAATTGAGCAGGAACAAGCGCACGCGGGCGCGGTCGACCGGGTCTCCGGGCATCAACTGCGGATGCGGGAAGCGTTCGTCAATGTACTCATTGATGATGTTGGATTCGTACAAAATCAGGTCACGTTCCACCAAAATGGGCACTTGACCATAGGGGTTCATGACCGCGATGTCTTCGGGCTTGTTGTAGAGGTCCACATCGCGGATTTCGAAATCCATGCCTTTTTCGAACAAGACAAAACGGCAACGGTGCGAGTAGGGGCAAGTGGTGCCCGAATACAGAACCATCATGGTAAAAACTCCTCGATCAGAAAACAAAAACAGTGGCTTGCCTTGTTTCCGCTAGGGAACGGCAAAACCACTGTGATCACGCCGGCCAACCAGGCCGGGTGAAAAATAACTTATTTGATGTCTTTCCAGAAAGCGGCATTCAAACGCCATGCAATCAAGGTGAACACACCCAAGAACAACAACACCCAAACGCCAATGCGCACACGGTTGTTTTGAACCGGTTCAGCCATCCACTGGAGGTAAGACACCAAATCACCCACGGCACGGTCGTATTCCGCTTGGCTCATTTTGCCGGGCTTGACCTGCTCCCACCCTTTGAACACCTGCACCTCGTGGCCGTGGCTGGTGGCGGTTTCAAAAACAGGCTTGCGTTCGCCTTGCAACTCCCACAAAACATGGGGCATGCCCACGCTTGGGAACACCATGTTGTTCCACCCCGTGGCCTTGGTTTCGTCGCGGTAGTAGGTGCGCAAATAGGTGTAGAGGTAATCGGCCCCGGTGCCAGAGTGGCTGGCGCGCGAACGAGCGATCACGCTCAGATCGGGGGGGTTTGCCCCGAACCACTCTTTGGCTTGTTGCGGGCTGATTGCGGCCTTCATCGTGTCACCTATTTTTTCGGTGGCAAAAGTCAGGTTTTCCTTGATCTGTTTGTCGTCCAGACCAATGTCGCGCAAACGGTTGTAGCGCATGAAGGCTGCCGAGTGGCAGTTCAAACAGTAGTTGGCAAACAACTTGGCACCGTTTTGCAAGGCAGCCATGTCGTTGGTCAGGTTGGGGGCTTTGTCCAGCGGGAAGCTGGCGCCGGCGGCCATTGCGCCACCCGCCAAGCCCAAGGCCAAGGCCAAGGCCATCATGCAGCCCACGATCCACTTTTTCATGTTTTCTCTCCTGTCGGCTGAGGTTGGGCTCAATGGGCGGTGAAATTGACGCGTGCAGGCACGGGCTTGAATTCACCCAGACGACTCCACCAAGGCATCAGCAAAAAGAAGCCAAAGTAGAACAGGGTACCCACTTGCGAAACCCGCTCACCCACGGGCGACGGTGGCTGCACACCCAGGTAACCCAGGATAAGGAAGTTGATCACGAAAATGCCGTACACCACTTTGTGCCAGTTGGGGCGGTAGCGAATCGACTTGACTGGGCTGTGATCCAGCCATGGCAAGAAGAACAAAATAACCACAGCACCGCCCATGGTGACCACGCCCCAGAACTTGGCGTCAATGCTCAACAACAGCGCGATGACCACAGCAGTTGCACCCAAAACAGCCACCTTGCCAGCGCTGCCCATTTTGGCCTTGACCAAACCGAGCACAGCACCCAACACGGCACACAACACCAACACGTAAACCATTTCGGTGGTGATGGCACGCAGCATGGAATACATGGGGGTGAAGTACCAGACCGGGGCAATGTGTGGGGGTGTCTTCAGCGGATCGGCCGGAATGAAGTTGTTGTACTCCAAGAAATAGCCACCGAATTCAGGCGCAAAGAACACAATGGCGGAAAAAGCCATCAGGAACACCGACACGCCAAGAATGTCGTGCACGCTGTAGTAGGGGTGGAACGGTATCCCATCCAGCGGGTGACCTGCTGCGTCTTTGGGCGCATTCGGGCCTTTGATTTCCACGCCGTCAGGGTTGTTGGAACCTACGTCGTGCAGCGCCACCAAGTGCGCAACGACCAAACCCAGCAACACCAGCGGAACAGCAATCACGTGGAAGCTGAAGAAACGGTTCAGGGTTGCATCGCCCACCACAAAGTCGCCACGGATCAGCAAAGCCAGGTCCGGACCGATGAAAGGGATGGCAGAGAACAGGTTCACAATCACCTGCGCACCCCAGTAGGACATTTGACCCCAAGGCAACAGGTAGCCCATGAAGGCCTCGGCCATCAGCACCAAGAAAATGGCGCAACCGAAAATCCAGACCAGTTCACGCGGTTTGCGGTAGGAACCGTAAATCAGGCCACGGTACATGTGGAGGTAAACCACCACGAAGAAGGCCGAGGCGCCGGTGGAGTGCATGTAGCGGATCAACCAGCCCCAGGGCACATCGCGCATGATGTACTCGACCGAAGCAAAGGCCAGGTTGGCATCTGGCTTGTAGTGCATGACCAGGAAAATACCGGTCACGATCTGGATCACCAGCACCAGCAGCGCCAGCGAACCAAAGAAATACCAAAAATTGAAGTTTTTGGGCGCGTAGTACTCGGACAGGTGGATGCGGTAGGCCGCAAACGCGCTCGGAATCCGGTTTTCAAACCAGTTGGAAACCTGGGCACCGACGGGTGCGTTGGAGGGCAGTTCTTTGAATTCAGCCATGATGGTCCTCGAATCTGTTCAGGTCAGGCTTTTTTCTCTTCGCCCACCACCAACACCGTGTCAGACACGTAGTAGTGAGGAGGCACTTCGAGGTTGTCAGGCGCGGGCTTGTTTTTGAACACACGGCCCGCCAGATCGAATGTGGAGCCGTGGCAGGGGCACAGAAAGCCGCCTTGCCAGTCGTCGGGCAGAGTAGGCTGCGCGCCCGGCGAGAGTTTGTCGACCGGGGAGCAACCCAGGTGCGAACAGATGCCAACGCCCACAAACACGTCTGGCTTGATGGAGCGGTGGCGGTTTTTGGCGTACTCGGGTGTGGGATATGCCTTGCGGTCGGAATTGGGGTCGGCCAGTTGGGGCTCGATTTTCTCGAGGGCAGCCACTTGCTCGGGGGTGCGGCGCATGATCCACACCGGTTTGCCACGCCACTCAACCACCACTTTTTCGCCAGGCTGAACGGCAGAAATGTCAATTTCCACGGCAGCGCCGGCGGCTTTTGCGCGCTCAGACGGCTGGAAGGTGCTGACAAAGGGAACGGCGACGGCTGCGGCTCCCACGCCGCCCATGGCGGCCGAGGTGATAAGCCAGTTGCGGCGGCCGTTGTCTACGGTTGCTTCGCTCATGGGGTTCTTTCAATGACTAGGCTAGACGGTTTCGCGCCCACAACGGGCACTACGATGGCACTGGTGACAGCCAAGGATTGTAACGGAGCGTGAGCTCGCGCTTTTGGATTTACCCAAGACTGGACCGCGCAAGTATGCAATTTCAAGCCCCCACCGACCTTACATGGCGCCATTGGTGGTAAAAATGACCCATTGCAACTTTTACGGGTGATCCCATGAGCATTGTTCAGGAATTCAAACAGTTCGCCATCAAAGGCAATGTGGTCGATTTGGCGGTGGGTGTGATCATCGGGGGCGCATTCGGCAAGATCGTGGGCTCGCTGGTGGACGACGTGATCATGCCGGTGGTGGGCCGGGCGGTGGGCAATTTGGATTTCTCCAACTTGTTTTTTGTTCTGGGCAAGGTTCCAGAAGGCACCGTCATGACCTTGGCCGAGCTCAAGAAAGCGGGTGTGCCGGTGTTGGCCTATGGCAGCTTCATCACGGTGGCACTGAACTTTCTGATTTTGGCGTTCATCATTTTCATGATGGTCAAACAAATCAACCGCCTGAAGAAAACCGAAGAGGCCCTGCCCGCCGCACCCGCGCCAACACCTGAAGACATTGTGTTGCTGCGCGAAATTCGGGACAGCCTGAAGAAATAAGCGCCCGTCAGGGAGCCGGCTCAGTCGCGGCCATGGCCGCCTCGATGGCCGCCACCAGACTGGATGGGTCTGCCCGCCCCGTGCCGGCCAAATCGAAGGCTGTTCCGTGGTCCGGACTGGTCCTTACAAAAGGCAGGCCGAGGGTGGTGTTGACGCCGTGGTCCAAACCCATGTATTTCACTGGAATCAGGCCCTGGTCGTGGTACATGGCAATCACCACGTCAAATTCGCCTCGGCGGGCCCGCATGAACACCGTGTCGGGTGCGTGGGGGCCTGACACCTGCCACCCCAGAGCACGGGCCTGCTGAACCACCGGGGCCAGCACCTCCTGTTCTTCGGTGCCAAAGAGCCCTCCTTCGCCCGCGTGGGGGTTGAGTCCAGCCACGGCGATGCGCAGGGGGCGGCCCTGCCATGCAGGCAAGCGCTGGAAGTGTTTGACCGTGATTTCCAGGGTTCGCAACACGTTGTCATAAGTGACCGCAGCCAGCGCGTTTCGCAAGGACACATGGATGCTGACCAACACCGTGCGCAACTCCTGGTTGGACAGCATCATGCGCACGGGCAAATCAACAGGCGAGCATGCGGCGTGGCCTGCCGCCAAGGCCTGCAAATACTCGGTGTGGCCGGGGTGCACAATGCCTGCAGCGGCCAACGCCTCCTTGTGAATCGGTGCGGTGACCAACCCCGACACTTGCCCTTGAAGCGCAAGTTGGGCCCCATACGCTATGGCTTCGGCGGCCATGCGGCCGGCTTGGGCACTGATTTGCCCCCAGGCGGGCGCATGCTCCTGCCCCTGAGCCGTTGGCAACAGCGGCAGGCAACGCGGCGGCAAGTGTTGCGCCTCTGCCGGCGACGCCAACACCGCCACAGGCAACAGCCCCCCCGTGGCCAGCACCGCCCTGCGCAGGGTGGGCAAGTGACCCACAACCACGCAACGGCTCGACCATTCCGGGCGCAGTCTAAACACCTGGGCCAACAATTCCGGCCCTATGCCTGCCGGGTCGCCCATGGTCAACGCCAGCGGTTTCCCGGACCTTGCCTGTAAAGGCGGTTCAAATTCGGTCATCATCAAGCCGGGTTGTCGATATCGATGAACAAGTGCGCAATACCCAGCTGTGAGGCCACATGAGCGCCCACAGCCGGGGCGCCGTAGCGCTCGGTGGCATGGTGACCACAGGCCAGATAAGCCACACCGCATTCGCGGGCATAGTGGGCCTGGGGCTCGGAAACCTCGCCGGTAACAAACACGTCGGCACCTGCTGCGATGGCGTCTTCAAAATAGCTTTGGGCCCCGCCGGTGCACCAGGCCACCCGCTTGACAGGCCGCTGCAAACCATCCACACAGGTGACCGACCGCCCCAACACGCCTTCAATATGGCGCACCAAGGCCGGCACCGTGGTTTGCGCGGCCGTTCCCAACAACCCCAGCCCCTGATCGCCAAAACGCTGCCATTCACCCCCTTCTGGGGCAAAGCCCAGCACCCGGGCCAGCTGGGCGTTGTTGCCCAATGGGTCGTGGGCATCCAAGGGCAGGTGGTAGGCAAACAGGCTGATGTCGTGCTGCAGCAGGCGCGCCAAGCGCTGCTTCATCCAACCTGTGACACGGCCGTCTTGACCCCGCCAAAACAAGCCGTGGTGAACCAAAATCGCATCGGCATCTGCCGCCACGGCGGCCTCTATCAAGGCCAGACTGGCGGTGACACCGGTGACCAGCTTGCGAACCGTTGGGCGGCCTTCGACCTGCAAGCCGTTGGGGCCGTAGTCCTTGAAAAGCTGGGGCTCCAGCAGGGCGTCAAAAGCGACAGCAAGCGCTGTGCGCGACACACCACCGGTGGTGGGGTCAGGGGGAATCTGGTCCGTCATGCGCCAGATTCTCCACCAAAGCTCATTGCTTGTTTTCAGACTCGCGGATTTTGCGAGCGAAGAACCGAGAAAACCACACGCCCATGAGGAGGGTGAAAATAATCACCCCAAGGCTGAACAGACCATAATCGGTCGAAAAAAGGTCCACAATTGCTTTCACTGGGGGCTCCTGTCCTCACATTTTTCAGGCCCTAGATTCCACACGATTGCGCCTGCAAAGGACTTGATCCATGTCAAGCCGGGCAGACGTGTCCCCCTGCGAGTGTTGCCATGCGTCGTTTTTGGCTGTTGTTTTCCCAAACCGTGACCGTGCTGTTGGCGGCCTACTTTGTGGTGCTGACCCTGAAACCCCAGTGGCTGAACCTGCGGCCGCAAATGGCCGTACCGGTGCCCGTGCTGGAGGCGCCCAACACGACCGATCGAGGCAACGTGGCAAAACACAGCTACAGCGCAGCGGCCCAGACTGCGGCGCCTGCGGTGGTGAGCATCAACACCAGCAAAGCCCCTGAACGCGACCCCAGAAACAACGACCCCTGGTTTCGCTTCTTTTTTGGTGATGGCGCCGACGCTTCCCCTCAAACAGGTTTGGGTTCTGGCGTGATCGTGAGCCCCGCCGGCTACATATTGACCAACAACCATGTGGTAGAGGGCGCTGACGAAATTGCGGTGCAACTCAAAGACGGCCGAACCGCACTCGCTTCGGTGATGGGCACCGACCCCGAAACCGACTTGGCGGTTTTGCGCATTGACCTGGAGAATTTGCCCGTGATCGTGCTGGGCGACTCGGACGCATTGGAAGTGGGCGACGTGGTGCTGGCCATAGGCAACCCTTTCGGGGTGGGGCAAACCGTGACCAGCGGCATTGTGAGCGCGCTGGGGCGAAGCGAGTTGGGCATCAACACCTTTGAGAACTTTATTCAAACCGATGCGGCCATCAACCCCGGCAATTCGGGCGGCGCTTTGGTGGATGTGAATGGCCACCTGATGGGCATCAACACCGCGATCTACTCTCGCTCTGGGGGCAACATGGGGATTGGGTTCGCCATCCCGTCGTCCACCGCACGCAGCGTGATGGAGTCGATAGCGCGGGATGGCCGCGTGATACGCGGCTGGATCGGCGTGGAACCCCAGGAATTGACGCCTCAGCTGGCGCAAACTTTTGGACTGGACGGCCAGCAGGGTGTGGTAATCACCGGGGTGCTGCAAAACGGGCCGGCGGCCCAAGCGGGCATGCGGCCAGGGGACGTGATTGTGTCGGTTGCGGGCACCCGGGTGACCAACGTACCGGGCTTGCTTAGGGCCGTGGCTGCACTGACGCCGGGCCAATCGGCCTCAATCGATGTGCTGAGACGGCAAGGCGTTGTGGCGTTGAAGGTCACGGCAGGGCGGCGTTCTCCACCGGCGCAACGCCCCCAATAAGCTCAACTTTCCTGCCCGGGGGAGTCGGTATCGGGCGGCTTGGAAGCTTTGGCAAACCATTTGGCGCCCCATATGCCCATTTCGTACAACACGGCCATGGGTATGGCCAAGGCGAGCTGTGAAATCACGTCTGGCGGGGTTACCACGGCGGCGATCACAAAGGCCAGAACGATAAAGTAACCCCGAAACTCTTTGAGTTTTTGGATGGTGACCAAGTTCATGCGCACCAGCAGCATGACCACTATTGGCACCTGAAAGGCCAAACCAAAGGCCAGGTAGAGCGACAAAATCGCTTCCACGTAGGAGCCTATGTCTGGCGTGGCGTTCACGCTTTCGGGGGTAAAGCCCTGGATGAAGCCAAACATTTTGTCGAGCACAAAAAACTGCACGAACGCAATGCCGATGTAAGCCAGCAAGCTGCCAAACACGATGAGCGGCATGGCAAATTTTTTCTCGTGGCTGTAGAGCCCGGGCGCCACAAAAGCCCAAGCCTGGTACATCACCCAAGGCAGGGCCATCAGGAACGCGGCCATCATGAGCACCTTGAGCGGCACAAAGAAGGGGGTGAACACGCCAACGGCAATCAATTTCACGTCGGGGGGCATGTGCGCCCGAATCGGCACGGCGATCAGGTCGATCAGGCCCCCCGGGCCGGGCCAAATGGCCAGCAAAATGCCGCACACCACCACGCCCCCAAAGGCGTAGAGCAGGCGGTCGCGCAGCTCCATGAGGTGCTGGACAAAGGGTTGCTCGGTGCCGGCGAGTTCGTCGTTGGAAGGGGATTGTGGGTCGGACATGAACGCGCTTTAGATCGAACGGGTTTTGGGCCGGTAACGGGCCACGCGCGCCGCCCCCGACAGGGCGCGGGTGCGCGTGCCGGTGCGGGCCTTGAACCACTGAGGCACCGCTTTTTGTTTGAGACGGAAATTTTTGCCCGGGTGCTTGTACTCCGGAAACACAATCATGCCAATGGAGTCGGCGTCGGCCGGGTTGAACGGCTTTGAAGACGACGATTCCAGCCCGGTTGTGGCATCGGACCAGGATTTTTCGAAATCTTGCGTGGTGTTGTGGATCGAGTTTTGAACGTCGCTGGCGGCGGTTTCCACCGAGTCCTTCATTTTTTTGAGTTCTTCCAACTCAATCGATCGATTGACTTCGGCTTTCACGTCGGCCACATAGCGCTGGGCCTTGCCCAAGAGCGCCCCCACCGTGCGGGCCACACGCGGGAGTTTTTCGGGGCCAATGACGACCAGCGCCACCGCACCAATCAGTGCGAGCTTGGAAATACCCAGGTCAATCATGCGCGGCTTTCGGTTGTATCGTCAGGCAGAAACGCCAAACGGGGCACACGCCCCGCCCCGCCCTGCGCTTGACCTACATCAGTTCTTGGCTTTGGCTTCCACATCGATGGTGGTTTTCTCCACCGACTTGTCTTGCGCCACCTGGGCTGCGGGCTTGTCGGCTTCGGAAGTGCTGCCTTCCTTCATGCCGTCTTTGAAGCCCTTGACGGCGCCCCCCAGGTCAGAACCGATGTTTTTGAGTTTTTTGGTGCCGAACACCAACACCACCACCAACAAAACGATCAACCAATGCCAAATTGACAAACTGCCCATATTCGTACTCCTACACCCATTAGCGGGTGCTTATGTTGCGTGAGATTTTAAGCGGGGAGACCGGAATCAGCCGGCCATTGAGGGCTATTGTCGCAAAAGTCTGCGCCCGGTGTGCGCCACCCCGCGAATGTCGCGCCACGAGCGCATTCAGCCACGCAACCAGGGGCGCGGGCCACCCATGACATGCACATGCAAGTGGTGGACTTCTTGCCCCCCTTCGACCCCGGTGTTGGACACGATGCGGAACCCGCCGTCCGGATAGGGGTTGCAACCCTGCTCCAAAGCCAGCTTGGGGGCCAACACCATCAACCTGCCTATCAGGCGCTCATGTTCTGCGGTCAGTTGCGCAAAAGAGGGAATGTGCAGCTTGGGAATGAGCAGAAAGTGCACCGGGGCCCAAGGGTGGATGTCGTGGAAGGCGTAAAGGTCGTCGTCTTCGTAGACTTTGCGGCTGGGAATTTTTCCGGCCGCGATTTTGCAAAACAAGCAATTTTCATCGACAGACATGTTCACTCCTTCATCGCCCGGCCCGCGTTCATGCGCAGGAAGCCTTTGGCAATGCGGTACAAAAACCAAACAGAAATCAACCACCAGGCCACCATGCCCGGCAACAGAAACACAAACCACAGCGGCACCGTGACCACGTAAAGCACCCCGGCGATTGCCAGTGTGCGCAACCGCCAGGTGAAATGGCTTTCGTGCCAGGTGCCCACGGCATCGCCACGCTTGACCAGGTCAATGACCCAAGCCACCAGCAACAGCGCGACCCCCATTTGCGCGCCCGGGATGAACGCGGCCACAGCCACCACCAGATGCAGCAGGTAGCTGACCACGCCCAACGAATTCAGGCTTTGGAGGCGTTCGGTTTCGGTGCGCATGGGGGCTCCTTGCAAAAATCAGGCTTCGCCCGCGCGGTCTTTGGCTTTGCGCAGCGCTTTTTCTTCCAGGCCGCTTAGGCCCTCGCGGCGCACCAGCTCGGCCACCACATCGGCAGGGCTGAGGCCGTAGTGGGCCAGGGCGATCATGCTGTGGAACCACAGGTCGGCCACCTCTCCCACCAAGGGCTGGGTGGACGCACCGTGGTCAGCGTCTTTGGCGGCCAACACCACCTCGGTGGCTTCTTCACCGATTTTTTTCAGGAACGCGTCGGGGCCTTTGTGCAGCAGGCGCGACACGTAGCTTTTGTCGGGGTCGCCACCGTTGGCGGGCTTGCGGCTTTCAATCACCTGGGCCAGTCGGTCCAGCGCGTCGGTGGGTGCGGGTGAAGGTGCGGTCATTTGTAAATGTGTTCGGGGTCTTTGAGCACGGCGTCCACCGCCGTCCAGCGTCCGTCTTCGTACTTTTGAAAGAAGCAGCTGTGGCGGCCGGTGTGGCACGCAATGCCGGGTTCGTGCCCCAGCTGGGTGACTTTGAGCAGCACCACGTCGTTGTCGCAATCCAGGCGGATGTCGTGCACGGTTTGCACGTGGCCCGACTCTTCGCCCTTGAACCACAGCTTGCCGCGCGAGCGGCTGAAGTACACGGCCCGGCCCAGCTCGGCGGTTTTTTGCAGGGCTTCACGGTTCATCCACGCGAACATCAGCACATCGCCCGTGGTTTGTTCTTGGGCAATCACGGGAACCAAGCCCTGTGCATCCCACTTGATGGCGTCCAACCAGTCCATGCCGTTTCCTTTACAAACGCACGGGAATGCCACGCTCGGCCATGCGCTGCTTGGCCTGTGCAATGGTGTATTCGCCGTAGTGGAATATGCTGGCGGCCAGCACCGCGTCAGCACCGCCCTGCTGCACGCCATCGGCCAGGTGGTCGAGGTTGCCGACCCCGCCAGACGCGATCACCGGCACACTGGTGGCATCGCTGACCGCGCGGGTCAGGGGCAAGTCGAATCCGGCCTTTGTGCCGTCGCGGTCCATGCTGGTGAGCAAGATCTCGCCCGCGCCCTGGGCAGCCATGTGCTGGGCCCAGGCCACCGCGTCCAAACCCACGTTTTTGCGGCCCCCGTGGCTGTGCACATCCCAACCGGGCCCAAAAGGCAGGCCGTTGGTTTGCAAGCGCTGCTCGTCTGCCGGGGTGCGGCGCTTGGCGTCTATGGCCACCACGATGCACTGCGCACCGTACTTGGCCGAAGCGTCGCGGATGACATGCGGGTTGGCAATGGCCGCCGAATTGAAGCTGACCTTGTCGGCGCCAGCGTTGAGCAGGCGGCGCACGTCTTCCACGGTGCGCACGCCCCCGCCCACGGTCAGGGGAATGAACACCTGGCTGGCCACGGCTTCGATGATGTGCAGGATCAGGTCGCGCCCGTCGCTGGTGGCGGTGATGTCGAGAAAGGTGAGTTCGTCTGCACCTTGCTCGTTGTAACGGGCGGCGATTTCCACCGGATCGCCGGCGTCGCGCAGCTCTACAAAGTTGACGCCTTTGACGACGCGGCCACCGGTCACGTCCAGGCAGGGGATGATGCGTTTGGCTAACATGGGGGTATTGTCGCAGGGCCGGTGAAGTGAAGGTTCAAAGCACCGTGAGGGTTTGCCACCCCCACCAATGTGCGCCGGGCGGTACCACAATGGCAGAGCCCACTTGGGCGGCTTCCACGCACAGCATGCGGCGGTGGTCGTCAGCCGCCATGTCGGGCAACTGGGCACACAAAGCCGGCCCGGGGTTCCACACCACCACATCCGACCAGCTGGTGCTTTTTTCTATTTGCAAGCGGTGCGCACCGTCAGCCAGCACCAGCGGTACCGTGCCCCATGCGTAAACCCGGTCAAAGCCCTGCCCCAAGGGTTCGGGCAACCCGGCGGTTTGGTGGCGGTCGTGGGTGGCGTCCCATTCTGGCGCGCCCTGCAGGCCCAACAGCCGTGCCTGGTCGATATCGTCCACCGCCAAATAGGTGTGCTGGGCCCCGGTGAATGTCATGGGCGTGGCGCCGGGGTTGGTCACTTCGAGTTCGATGTGCAACTGCCCAGGACGCAAAGTGATGGTTTGCGCCAGATGAAAGGCCTGTGGCCACAGGGCCAGCGTGTCGGGGTTGGATTCGAGCGTAAAACGCAGGCTGGCCGACTGGGGCTCGCTCGCGGCATGGGAGAACGGCCAACGAAGGTTGCGGGCAAAACCGTGTTTGGGCAAGGTGCCGCGGCGGTTGAACTGCGGCCAGCACAGCGGCACGCCGGCGCGCATGGGCCACGGCTGCGGGCTGATGCGAGCGCAGGCAAACAAACGCTCGCGCCCTGCCGCCTGCCAAGACACCGCCTGTGCACCGTAAGCCGTGACCAACACCGAGTCGCCGTTGGGCAACGCCAGCCGATGCCCAGGAAACCCAAAAAACGGTTCCGCCGCAGCAACCGCAGCCGGCGACCCCGCCGCTTCAACCATTGAGTTCGTCGGCCAAGCGCTGGGCGGCTTCAAAGTCCAGGTCGCCGCTGTAGATGGAGCGGCCACAAATCACGCCTTCAACGCCTTCGTCTTCCACGGCGCAAAGTTGGCGAATGTCTTCGATGTTGGACAAACCGCCCGACGCAATGACCGGAATGGACAAGGCCTGCGCCAGCTTGACCGTCGCCTCGATGTTGATGCCGCTGAGCATGCCATCCCGCCCGATGTCGGTGTAGATGATGGACTCGACGCCGTAATCTTCGAATTTTTTGCCCAGATCGACCACCTCGTGGCCGGTGAGTTTGCTCCAGCCATCGGTGGCCACTTTGCCGTCTTTGGCGTCCAGGCCGACCATGATGTGCCCGCCAAAAGCGGTGCAGGCATCTTGCAAAAAGCCGGGGTTTTTGACCGCTGCAGTGCCGATGATGACGTAGCGCAGGCCTGCATCCAGGTAGCGCTCGATGGTGTCCAGGTCGCGGATGCCGCCGCCCAGCTGCACGTCCACCTCGCTGCCCACTTCTTTGAGGATGGCACGGATGGCCGCTTCGTTTTTGGGTTTGCCAGCGAAGGCCCCGTTCAAATCCACCAGGTGCACCCGCCGGGCGCCTTTGTCCACCCAGCTGCGGGCCATGGCAGCGGGGTCTTCACCGAACACGGTGGATTGGTCCATGTCGCCTTGTTTGAGGCGCACACACTGGCCGTCTTTCAAGTCAATGGCAGGGATCAGGAGCATGGCTTTGGGTGTTTACGAGGAAAAAGAAGCAAGGCTGACGACGGGCCTCAAGGTGCCCAGTGCAAAAAGTTGCGGTACAGGGCCAAGCCCTGGTCAGCGCTTTTTTCGGGGTGAAATTGGGTGGCAAACAGGTTGTCGCGGGCAATGGCGCAGCAAAAGCGCTGGCCGTAGTCGGATTCGCCCACGCTGTGCGAGGGTTGTGCCGGGCGCGCGTAAAAGCTGTGCACAAAATAGAAGTAGCTGCCTTCGGGAATGCCCGCCCACATGGCGTGGGCTGCGCCCCGGCCCAACTGGTGGAACACCCGGTTCCAGCCCATTTGGGGCACTTTGTAACGGCTGCCGTCGGGCTGGGTTTGGCCTTCGAGCTGAAACTTCACCACCTCGCCAGGAATGAGGCTCAAGCCTGGGGTGTCGCCCTCTTCGCTGTGGTCCAGCAACATTTGCATGCCCACACACACGCCAAAAAGCGGCTTGTGCGCTGCGGCGTGCAACACAGCGTCTTGCAAACCACTGCGAGCGAGTTCGGCCATGCAGTCGGGCATGGCCCCTTGACCCGGCAACACCACTCGGTGGGCATCCAACACCACCTGCGGGTCGGACGTGACCACCACATCCACATGGTCCACCGCAGTGGCCGCGTGCATCACGGCCTGAGCCACCGAGCGCAGGTTGCCCATGCCATAGTCCACCACGGCAACGGTTTGTCGGTTCATCAGATTGAGGCGTTGGTCACAACGAGCCTTTGGTCGATGGAATCACCCCGGCTTGGCGGGGGTCGAGTTCCAGCGCCGCACGCAGGGCGCGGGCAAAGGCCTTGAAAATGGTTTCGCACTGGTGGTGGGCGTTGACGCCCTTGAGGTTGTCAATGTGCAGGGTCGCTCCCGCATGGTTGACAAAACCCTGGAAAAATTCGAACACCAGCTGGGTGTCGAGCTGGCCAATGGCGCCGGCGGTGAACGCCACGTCCATGTGCAAGCCGGGGCGGCCAGAAAAATCCACCACCACGCGGCTCAAAGCCTCGTCGAGCGGGACATAAGCGTGGCCGTAACGGCGTATGCCTTTTTTATCGCCCACGGCTTGAGCAAAAGCCTGGCCCAGGGTGATGCCGATGTCTTCCACGGTGTGGTGGCCGTCGATGTGCAGATCGCCCTGACATTGCACGTCCAGATCGATCAGGCCGTGGCGGGCAATTTGATCGAGCATGTGGTCCAAAAAACCAATGCCCGAGTTCAGCCGCGCGTGGCCGCTGCCGTCGAGGTTGACACGGACCGTGATTTGGGTTTCCAGCGTGTTGCGGGTGATTTCGGCTTGCCGCATAGGGCCATTCGTAGGGAGTAAAAAAGCATGCCCATGATACCATCCGACGAGCAAACCCCCACCCCAGACACACCCATGAGCCGCTACTGGAGCGCCGTTGTTCACGGCCTGACCCCTTATGTTCCGGGCGAACAGCCCAAAATTGACAACCTGGTCAAGCTCAACACCAACGAACACCCCTACGGCCC
>JBDKEX010000251.1:0-4115 GCA_039798985.1 Pseudomonadota bacterium
CAAGCAAACTGCCCACCATTTTTTCAGCCATCATTTGCAGATCGGTGGAGCCGAATTCATTGGTCACCAATTCAACGGCCTTGGCATCGCCATAGTTGACCTGGCGATCAAACCGAACCACTGGTGAAGTCAAACCTGTGCTGCACGCGCTCAGTGTGCCCATCACCAGCAGGGCCAAAAGGTATCGAGGGGTCTTCATATCGGTTGCTTTCGTCTGTGTAGGGTTTATTTCTTTTCAAAGCTCAATTCCAGACGGAAGTCTGTGGCGTTTGAATGGGGCGCAACCCCTTTGAGTGTTTGCTGGCCCTGACCCATGAGCGTGAATTGTTTCCAGGATTCGCCGTCGCCAATCTGGTTGCCCACATTGTCGAGCCATCGGTAGCGGTAGAACACCATGCGGTCGGTCATCCCCTTGTTGTGCAGGTCGGACTGCACCGTCAGGATGTCGTTGCGGCGGACCACACGCATCTCCGAGGTCACCACCTCGGGCGCATCGCCCCGGGCCATCAACTTGGCGGCTACAGCAGCGGGTGTTCCAGTCACTGCGTTTTGGGCCATGGCCATGTGGTTGCTCGACATGGCCAAAGACAAGGCCAGTGCGCTCATGGTTTTGAAGTACGTCATTTCGTTTCTTTCACACCCATGACCACTGTGGGGTAGTCATCGGATCAAGGGTTTGTTTATTTCTTGGCTTTGGTCGCAGTCTTGGTCACTGGCGCTGGAACAGGTTTACTTTCAACAGGGCTGGGCGCTGGAGGGGGTGCTTGTGCCACTTCTGGCAATTGGCCCAACGAAGCCACAGCTCCGGTCAAGTTCAGGTTCTCGTACAAACGCAGCGGCACAAGTGCATACTGACCTTCAATCTTGATCGGGCCAAAACTGCGGCCTGCCACTGTGATCGTGTGCTCGCCCGGTGGCAGGTGGGCACGCGCCAGGTAGACCCGACCCGGCAGCATTCGCCACATGCGGTCATCGGCTTGTTCCGTGACCGCCGAGGCCACTGCGCCAATCAAGCCACCCAAAGGTCCTGCGTTTTTCTCAAGTTGCTCTTGCATGACGCCCTTGGCGATTGCGCGGGTAATGCCACGCAGAACCATGCCTGGCATTTCATCTTTGAGGGCACGTCGGGCCATCACGTTCAAGTCCACAACCTTGCTCAAGGGCAGGCTGTTGTCATTCCATTGCAAGCTGTCCAGAAGAGGGTCCTTGGAAGGCTGGATCGTCGGGTAAGAAATGCTCACGGTACGCACGCTGCGTCCGGTTGGCACAGGCAGCGTGAACGCTCGGGGTATACGGGCTGGTGCTGTTCCCGCCTCCACAACAAACAACACATCCGTCATGCGCTGTTTGCGTTTCCAGGTGAAACTGGTGCGCTCATCCAGGCCGCGCAGTCCTTCTTCAAGCGCAGGTGCGTTGGGTGTCAACTCAATGGCTTTGCGGTAACCCGGTGCCGCCAAACCCGGCTCATTGAGGGCTTCATACAAAAAGCCCGCCAAGTAGTGGCTCAAGGCGTTTTGATAACCGTTTTTCAGCGCCAACACTTCTGGGTCATTGAGGGACTCAACGGGATAACCATTGATTTCCTTGCTCTTGACTGCGCCACCCTTGGCCTTGGCTTCTTCCTCTGCCTGACTGGTTTCCTTGCTGCGGAATTCGGCAATCACGGCTTCGCGTTCATGCGTGCGCTTGATGTCAACGCGGGCTTTGTCCAGATCCAGCTGGCCAATGCGGTTGAGGGCGATGCGTGTGGTCAGCCACACTTTCTCATAGTCTTGCCCTTCGTACACTTTGAGGCGCTCACTCACCACAGCCGCACCTAAAGTACCAAGCAATTTTTGTGGGTTCGTCTTGGCTGCTTCTTCCCAAGCGATCACTTTGGCATCAGCCGCAAGGTATGCTTGTGTGCTTTCATCGAATTGCTTGTTCAGACGAAGCAATTCCCCCTTTTCCATGTTGTAAAGGAGCTCTTTCTTGGCGTCTTCTGATTTGTTGCGCTCGTCAAGTTGGCGCAGGGCCGATTGGAAATCACCTTGTTGGCTGGCCCCTTGCATTTTCTGAGCCGTCTCGTTGTGGCTCTGCATACTGGCACAACCCGTGAGCAATGCCACCAAAAAAATTGCACCCAATTTGTTCATTTTTGTTTTCAAGGAAGGCCTTTGCGCGTTGAGGGACACTCATTTTAATACTGGTTTTTACAAATAAAATGCATCTTTTTGACCCCTGTACAGCTGGCGCACTGCGCTTGGCCTCACGCATCGTGATGGCCCCACTCACCCGCAACCGCGCACCCGGCGCACTGGCCAACGCACGCATGGCCACTTATTACCGCCAACGCGCCAACCCGGCCACAGGTGCGGGCCTGATCATCACCGAGGCCACCGCCATCAGCCACCAAGGCCAAGGCTATGCCGATGTGCCCGGCATCTGGAGCAACGAACAAGTCGCCGCGTGGAAGCAAGTCACAGACGCCGTGCATGCCGAGGGCGGCAAGATCGTGATGCAGCTGTGGCATGTGGGCCGGGTGTCACACACCAGCTTGCAGCCGGGTGGTGCTGCGCCTGTGGCACCTTCGGCCATCACAGCCAAAACCAAAACGGTGCTGCTGGTCGACGGCCAGGCCCAATTCGTGGACACCTCCACGCCCCGTGCACTGGACGCCGCAGAATTGCCCGGCATCGTGCAGGACTACCGCCACGCCGCCGCCAACGCCATCGCGGCCGGATTTGATGGCGTGGAAGTGCACGCAGCCAACGGTTACCTGATCGACCAATTCTTGCGCTCAGGCAGCAACCAGCGCGGCGATGCTTACGGCGGCAGCATTGAAAACCGTGCCCGTTTTCTACACGAAGTGATGAGCGCCGTGGTGGCTGAAATTGGCGGTGATCGCACGGGCATTCGCCTGTCTCCCGTCACACCCGCCAACGATGCCAGCGATGACCATCCCCAGCCCTTGTTTGAACATGTGGTCCGTTTGCTGGGCCCGATGGGGCTGGCCTATGTGCACGTGATCGAAGGCTCGACCGGTGGGCCTCGCGACCACCAACAAGGTGCACAGGCTTTTGATTACGCTGCGCTGCGCCAGGCTTACACCGCGGCCAAGGGGCAGGGCGCCTGGATGCTCAACAATGGCTACGATCTGCCGCTGGCCGAACAAGCGCTGGCCCAAGGTGCCGATCTGGTGGCCTTTGGCCGCCCCTTCATTGCCAACCCGGATCTGGGCGCACGACTCAAGCAAGGGGGCCCGTTCAACACCCCTGACCGCAAGACCTTTTATGGCGGTGACGACACAGGCTATACCGACTATCCTTTTCTTCAACAAGGCAGCACGTCATGAATCGTTTTGGAATGCAACGCAAAGTCGTTTTCCTTTTGTTGGGCCTGGTGTGCACCTTGCAGGCACAAGCGGGTCGACCCTTGACAGTGGACGACGCCAATGTGAACGATGTGGGCGAAGGCCATGTGGAGGGCTGGTGGACGCGCGCACCCAACGGCTCGCGCAGCTGGACTGTCGCGCCAGCCTATGCACCCATTCAAAACGTGGAGCTGGGCGCAGGCATCGCCCGAGAGCAAAAAACAGGGCTTGAGACCTTGAACGTTCAGGCCAAGTTCAGGATCACCGAATCACAGGAAAACGGCTGCCATGCCGGTGCTGTGTTGGGCGCTGCCCGCACCACCGGGGAGTCGTCCATGGGCTATGTGAATGCCCTGTTGACCTGCAACCACCCGACCCTGGGCAGCCTGCACACCAATTTGGGGGCGCTGGATTTTGCCAGCAGCCAACGCGTCGGCACTTGGGGGCTGGCTTGGGAGCGTGCTTATGGCGACATCACCGCCCATGTGGAGGTCTATGGACAGCAGCGCGACAAACCTACTTGGGCCACGGGCTTGCGCACAAACATCCTGCCCAAATTGCAGCTGGATGCCAGCGTCGGTCGCCAGGCCGGGCAAAATCTGGTGACACTCGGGACCAAATGGATGTTCTAAAAACTGTGATCCCTCAACCCAGCCCAATGGGCGAAGGTGCCCGGGTCACGATCAGGCTGAACAATTTTTCAAACGCCTGGGTGGGTGGGTAATGGCCTGTGAGCGGGTCCGCGTTTTCGGCAAACGCTGCG
>JBDKEX010000252.1:0-3390 GCA_039798985.1 Pseudomonadota bacterium
CACTTCAATGTGATGGACGGACTGGACGTTTACATCGAAGACTACAGCAAGCCGGATCCGATGCCTGAAGCGGTGTTGCGCCAGTTGGCCAGCGCCCAATTCCTGAAGCTGTTTGACGACGCCCCCGAATCGAATAAAGCCGCAACTTTGCGGGAGTTTGATGGCAACACCACAACGCAAACCGTCGCTCAGTCCCACGTTTCGCCAGTAGCTCCATTACCTGCCCATGACCACCCTTATTTGCGACTGCAACCAGACCATGCCACTCAACCCCCAGGCACTGGGGGCAGCGCTGAATGAAAAACTGACGCTGCATTCGACCCTGTGCCGCCGCGAGGCGGGCGCTTTCCAGCAAGCGCTCCAAGTCGGTGACGATGTGGTGGTGGCCTGTACCCAGGAGGCCCGCCTTTTCAATGCCTTGGCTGAACAGACTGAAGGCGCTCAGTCGGTTCCAATCCGGTTTGTGAATATCCGCGAGGTGGGCGGTTGGAGCAAGGATGCTGCCACGGCCAGCCCCAAGTTGGCAGCGCTGCTGGCCATGGCACATTTGCCTGAACCCGAGCCGGTTCCCACCGTGACTTACCGGAGTGCGGGCCGAATATTGATTCTGGGCCCCTTGGACCTGGCCGAGCGGACCGGCGATCTGTTGGCAGATGTTTTGGATGTGACCATTTTCAGCACCGGTTCAGGGCAGGAAGGGGGTGCGCAGGAGCGCCGCTTCCCGGTCATCTCCGGGCAGGTGCTGAGCTTGAGTGGTTGGTTGGGCGCCTTTGATTTTGCTTGGGCACGTACCAACCCTATTGACCTTGACCTGTGCACCCGCTGCAATGCCTGTGTTTCTGCCTGCCCGGAAGGTGCGATTGGCTTGGACTATCAAATTGACAGTTCGGTATGCAAATCTCACCGCGCTTGTGTCAAGGCGTGTGGGGTGGCCGGCGCGATTTCCTTTGCCCGAGAGCCGGACACCCAAACAGACACCTTTGACCTGGTGCTGGATCTGCGCGGGCAGCCTGCTTTTCCTCAGCATGCCCCCCCGCAAGGCTATTTCCACTGGGATCAACCCAACACCGCGCAGCTCGTGCGGTTGCGTTCATTGGTTGGGGAGTTTGAGAAGCCCAAGTTCTTTGCCTACAAACAAAAGCTGTGTGCCCACAGCCGAAACGAAAAAACAGGCTGCAACGCCTGTGTTGATATTTGTTCGGCTTCAGCCATCAGCAGCGAGCGCAATCGTCAACAAATCAAGGTCAATCCCAATTTGTGCGTAGGCTGCGGGGCCTGCACCACGGTGTGCCCAAGTGGGGCCCTGTCTTATGCCTATCCGCGCGCGGACGAGCAAGGCCTGAAGGTCAAGACCCTGTTAACCGCTTACGCCAAGGCAGGGGGCAAGCAGGCGGCGCTGCTCTTGCACAGCCAGGAAGCCGGCACCCGCCTGCTGGGTGAGCTGGGGCGAGCCGCGCAATTGAACCCCGCTGTGCATGGTGTGCCAGCTCGGGTAATACCGCTGGCGCTGTGGCATACCGCCTCAACCGGTGTGGAACTGTGGTTGTCGGCCATAGCTTATGGGGCCTCGCAAGTTTGGATTTTGATGACCGGCGAAGAGGCCCCGCAATACCGCGATGCGGTGCGCGCCCAAATGGAGGTGGCGCAAACCATCTTGACCGGCCTGGGCTACCAGGGCGAACATTTTCGCATTCTGCATGCCCGCGACGCTCGCGACTTGGCCGAACTTGACGCGAAATTGCGGGTGGCACCGGCACAGGGCGTGATACGCGGCGCTGGCTTTGCGGTGCAGGCCGACAAACGCGCGACCCTGGAGTTGGCACTCGGCCACTTGATCGAGCAAGCCAGCGCCCGCCCCGAGGTGATTGCGCTGCCCAGCACGGGCTCACCCTTGGGCGGACTTGCGCTCAACAAGGACAGCTGCACCCTGTGTTTGAGCTGTGTAAACGCGTGCCCGGCTTCGGCGTTGCAAGACAACCCGAACGCACCTCAACTCAAATTCATCGAGAAGAATTGTGTTCAATGCGGCTTGTGCGTGGCCACCTGCCCGGAGAATTCGCTTTCTTTGGTCCCGCAATTGCGTTTGACCGACCGCCGAAAAGAAGCCGTTGTGATCAACGAGATGAAGCCTTATGCCTGCATCCGTTGTAGCAAGCCCTTTGGCACTGTAAAGGCCATCGAAGCCATGCTGGGCAAGCTCGCCGGCCACGCCATGTTCCAAGGCGCGGCAGCCCAACGTTTGAAGATGTGCGGTGACTGCAGGGTGGTTGACCTCTACACCGACCCCAACGAAACCCGCATTACAGACCTGTGAACTCCATGAGCCCAACCATGCCCGCAAGCAGAAACAACTCCAGCGCACTCGACGAAGAGACCGCCCGTGCCGAGGTTTACGGACTTTTGGCCAGTTTGTACTACACGGCGCCCAGCCCGGCCTTGCTTGCGCAACTGCGTGTGGCCGTGACCGAAGCCCCCGCGCCCGGTGGCTTTTTGGAGGAGCCTTGGCGAACTTTGGTGGCGGCTGCCCGGAATTGCACTGACGCGGCGGTGGCAGCAGAGTTTGAAGCGCTGTTTGGTGGTGTTGGCAAGCCAGAAGTTTTTTTGTACGGTTCACATTACCTCAGTGGTTTTTTGAATGAGAAACCGTTGGCGAAATTGCGTTCTACTTTGTTGGAGTTGGGTCTCGAGCGCGAAGAGTCCATGCCCGAAACCGAAGATCACTTTGCCTATCTGTGCGAAGTGATGCGCTACTTGATCGCCGGCAACGACGCAGAGGTGTGCAACTTGACACGACAGGCCAATTTTTTTGCCGGGCATGTGCAGCCTTGGGCCACGGCGATGTGTGACGCTATAAGCCAGAACCAGCATGCACTTTTTTATGCTGCGGTGGCTGAATTCACCCGTGCGTTTGTGTCGGTCGAAGCCCAAGGTTTCGATATGCTGGTCTGAAGTGCGACCCCCTTGACGGCCTAGGGGGAAACCGCACTTGCTGATCCAGCTTTCGCCTGTTAAGCTTTCTTTGGAAATTTGCTATGCATATCTCTGCATAGCGGTTTAACGGAGGCTCCAGTATGAGTAAAACTCGCACGCCCCTGAACCGGCGCACGCTTTTGGGCGTTACCGGCACAGCAGGGGCAATTGCTGCGGTTGCCACTGCATTGCCACGCGTCACACCCTCCGCAGAAGCGGTGGTGCCTGTGCCCAAGGTCATGCCTGAGAAGGGTGGAGGCTACACCCTGTCAGAACACGTAAAGCGCTATTACGGCACCACACGCATTTAATCTTTTTTGAACGGAGAGCCGCATGCTGCTCACGAAAAAGTCCCCGCTTGGCCACGGTGCAAATTCAAGCGCTGCGGGTCAGTCTCGTTTTGTTCAAAGCCTGTCCCGC
>JBDKEX010000253.1:0-7037 GCA_039798985.1 Pseudomonadota bacterium
AATTGCACCTTTATTTGAACTCCACTGGCCTTGCTCATTCTTGGTTGCTCTGCACTACTGGAGTTTATGAGGCAAATAAGGATAAGGTACCAAATTTGGCAAGTTTTACTGCGCCAGCTGAAAATGAAAAAACATATTTCTATACTAAAAATCTCGAAGCAAGGGTGCAGCGATCTTTTTATATTAA
The DNA here is from genome assembly GCA_039798985.1 of Pseudomonadota bacterium. Taxonomy (GTDB): domain Bacteria; phylum Pseudomonadota; class Gammaproteobacteria; order Burkholderiales; family Burkholderiaceae_C; genus JBDKEX01. The sequence goes on from JBDKEX010000253.1 coordinate 188, forward strand.
AAAGTCAATAAATGAGTTGATGCAAAAAACTGCAATTGATGTGATTGTTGCACATGGCTCGGGAGGTTTTCCTTTGCAGGTTTTTGGTGAGTTCGATGTGCCAATAGTTACGTACATTGAATTCCCATCGTTTGGCCACCACGGCCATTCAGCGGCATATCCGCAACCTGATTACGCTACTTTTCGGGATAAGATTTTCGAAATGACCAGTTACCACCAAGCGCTGAAGAGCGATTTGGTGATAGTTCCAAGCAAGTATGCCAAAACAATGTTTCCAGTGGAGTTGCACGGGAAGATTGTTCCCCAAATGGAGGGTTTTGATATAAAACGGCAACAAACTGCTTTTAAGAAAGAAAGTGGTTATTTCTACGTGGGATACACTGCTCGGGACCTTTCGTCAGCCAAGGGATTCGAGAAATTCATTATTTTGGCGAAAAAAGTCTTAAAAGAACGCCAAAAGGTCAAGTTCGTTTTTTGTGGCTCACCCAAAGTTTTGTATTCATACGAAGAAGCATTTTTGCACAGCAACTTCCCCGCTGAGACAAGACCTAAAGACTTTATGAGCTATTTGTTGGAACGTGAAGGTATTTCACTGGGTGGTGATTCGTCGTTTCAGCATGTCAGCTTTGCAGCATATGCAGATTTTGCATCTTTTATTGAAGGCATGGACTTGTTCGTTTACCCTCTGCAGTTTGGATCTGCCAACTGGGGTTTGTTTGAAATACTGTTCAGGGGTAGAACTACAATTGCCAGCGATAGATGTTTTGTTCCCGAAGTTATTGAACACAACCGAACTGGTATGTTGTGCCCTTACGATGATGACGAGTTGTGGGTTCGACGGATAGTTGATGTGATAGATCAGCCGGAAAGATTTAAACATTTGGGGGACGCGGCAGCGGCAGATATGAACGATCGTTTCCACATATCCAAAGTGGCACCACGCTATTTGGACATTCTCACATTTGCCACCTTACGCAAGCGTTTACTCTTGGATTAGAGTTTGTAGAGGGCGAGTTCTTGCCCCAGCGGGGACCTGGGTCTGCCCTCATCAACCCACCCCAGGCCCAGTAGCCCCGTCAAACCCCAGCTGCGCCAGCAGTGGCAAGTCGTCTTTGCTTTCAACGCCCAGCGCAATCACCGAAATGCCCAAAGCCTTGCCCATGTTGCACAGGCCTTTCAGGAATTCTTGGTTGCCCACGTTGTCCCTGATGCCGCGAATATAGCTTGGGTGAACCTTGATGTAATCCAATCCCAATGTCGCAAGCTTTTCGGCTTCCGCAAAGCGCTGGCCAAAATATTCAATGCCCACGCGGCAGCCCAAGGCTTTGAGGCTGCGCGCCAGATCGCGGAACGCATCAAATTGGCGGAACACACCGTATTCAGGCACCTCAAACAACAAGCGCGGGCACAGGGCAGGGTAGCCCTGAAGCAGCTGCACCAATTGGTTGCGGAAGCCAAAGTCTGAAATGGTTTCGGCCGAAAGGTTCACGGCTACATCACCGCTGCCCTTTTGCAGGTGTTCAATGGCCAGCTTGACCACACCCAAGTCAATTGGGGCGGTCAAATTCAGGTTGGCGGCCATGGGCATAAAGTCACCGGCCGAGAGCAGCTGCCCAGAAGCATCCATTTGCAAGCGAATCACACCCTCTTGGTGCAGGGCCAAACCAGCGTCACTGCCCTTGACCACCGGGTAATACGCCAGGCTCAGCTGCCCGCCATTCACCGCCTCAGTCAACAGCGTGCGCCATTGTTCCGCTGGTATGCTGACTTTTGCGTTGCCGTCTTCAGCCGCATACCAGGTGTTGATGCCGCGGCTTTGGGCTTGGGCCAACGCTTGGTCGGTTCGGGTCAACAGGTCGCCCATGTTTTGATCGCGGTGGTACCGCACCGCCGCCACGTAAAACAAGTCAGGGAAATCGGCTTGCCAGTTGGGCAGCCATTCATTTATGAGCCGTTGGTGTATGTCTTGCGCTGCCTCGCTGGGCGAATCAAAACTGGGGCAAACTACCGCAAATTCACCCCCTTTGACGCGGCCTGCACGCTGGCCAGGCTTGCCGTTGCCGCTGTTGTACAGCACTTGGCCGAGTTGCTTGAGCAAAGCGTCAGCGCGCTGGCGGCCGAGTTTGGCGTTCAATTCGTTCAAGTAGGCCAAGCGCACCATCACCAAACTGCCCACGCTGCCAAACTGTTCGCCACTCAATATTTCACGAAGGTGCGACAAAAAATACTCGCGGTTTGCAATGCCTGTCACAGCGTCGCTGTTGACCTTTTTGCGCAGGCCCTCCAGGCGGGTAGCCTCTTCTGCAAACATGGCCTTGAGGCGCTCCACCATGTCATTCATGGCGCGGGTCACGGCGCGCAGCTCGGGCGTCCGCGGTTCTTGCAGGGTCAAGAAGCGCCGTTCCGCAATCGATTGCGCCTGCCCAACCACCGCATTCAATGGCCGGGTGATGACGCGGATGGCAAAAGTACCTAGCAAACCGGTGGCCATGCTGCCCAGCACAAACCACATCAGCAGTTCAAGTGTGCCGTCCCAAAGGCTTTTGTAGGCGTATTGGTCGTGGCTGGCAAGGGTCAGGGTTCCGTATTGCTTCCAACCGTCTTGTATCAATGCTTGGCCTGGATCGGCTTTGATGGGGATCAGGTTGACGAACCACATAGGCGCGCCTTCAAGCTTGCCGCTGTACACCTTTTCCACCAAAACTTCGCCGGTGGGCGCGTTGATGCGTATGAACCGGTAGTGCCCCACATCGAACTGAGCCGCCACTTGCAGCTCCACGGTTACCGGGTCTTTGTCCAGCTGCGTCAAAGACAAAGCCAAGGAGGTGGCGTTGTCGATGTTTTTGACCTGCAACTGCTGCTCCAGGTAGTGGCGGGCCGACAGCACGCTGACCACCAGACTGCCGCCAAAGGCCACAGTCATGACCAGCGCAATCGCAATCCAAAGCTGTTTGATAAGTGACATGGTGTGCCTCGGTTCTATTTAACGGTTGCAAGCCATCACAGGCCTTCTTGTTTCATGCGGTCCAGCACTTCGCGCCAGCGCGACAGCCGTGCCGTAGGGTCGGCTGACGATGCGGTTTGCCCCGCCACCCAAAGCCCCTGGTTGTTGAAGCTGAACACAGGCGCCAGGTCGCTGCGCCGAGATGCCGGGCGTATGCTGGTCACCAGGTTGTCCAAAATAACAGGTTCACCGGCGGGGTCGTCGTAAAAACCCAGCACCATGTGGGCCTCGCTTTTGCCGCCCGTCATGGCGCGAACGTAAATCATGCGTAACTTTTCATTCGGCACGCCCAGCATCAGCAGCGACATGTATTTCGAAATCGAAAAATCTTCACAATCTCCAGTGCCGCGCCCCATAAACTCCAGAGGCGAGGCCCAGTAGTCGTTTTGTTGCCAAACCACAACATCGTTTTCAAACAAAATTCGCCGGTTGAAAAACGTGTTGACCGCATTCAGCTTGGCGGTGTCGTCCAAGCTTTTGGATTCTTCAATCAACTTGCGCCATTGCGCCACCGTTTCAGCCGCTTTGGGCCCGTAACGCTCTTGGGCCAAAGACTGCATTTTGTCCAAGCCCGGCGTGGCAAACGAGGCGCCCAGCACCCACCAAGCCAGGGTCAAGACCGCCCAGCGAAATGAGTGAAATGCGCGTCCCCACATTTTTTGCATAGCCGGTTTATACGACGATTTGCCTCAGGCAGGTGGTGAGTACGCTGCAAATGCTTGTGAAAAACATTGCAAAATCAGCGCAATGCTATAGTGTATCTGTCTGTAACAGACGGTGGGTTCGGGAGCCGAGCCCATCAACCTGAGAGGTTTAGCATGAAAACATACCAAATAAGCGGAGTGGCGGGTGCCGTAATGTTGCTGGCGGCCACTATGGCAGGCGCTCAAAAATTGCCCGATCCGATGGTGAACGCAGCACGAAAGGCCATTGTCACCAACCCCGAGGTTCAAGCCCGGTGGCACAACTTTACGGCGGCCACCGCGGAAGGGGATGCCGCCAAAGCGGGTTACCGGCCGCAGGTGGATTTGAACATGGGCTTGGGCCATGAATGGACCCGCAAGCCTGGGCAGGCCGATGACGACTACACCCGTCACAACGCACAGATGTCACTCAACCAGATGCTGTTTGACGGGCATTACACGCGCAGCGAGGTCAAGCGTTTGGGGTATGCCAAGCTCACCCGCTACTACGAATTGCTGGAGGCTTCTGAAAACACGGCGCTTGAAGCTGTGCGGGCTTATGCCGATGTGGCCAGGTACACCGAGTTGCTGGAAGAAGCCAAGCAAAACTACGTCGAGCACAAAATCACTGCGCAACAAATCGAAGAGCGCACCGCAGCCGGCGTGAGCCGCCGGGTGGATTTGGAGCAGGCCAATGGCCGTTTGGCTTTGGCCGAGTCCAACCTGTTGACCGAGATTGCCAACCTGCACGATGTGAGCGCCCGCTACCAGCGCATCATGGGCGAGTTGCCGCCCAAGCAAGTGGCCGCACTGGCCGAAGGCATGAAGCTGGCGGGCGTGCCTGCCAGCGCGTTGGATGTCATGAAGGTGGGTTTGCCCAACAGCCCTACCATCAATGCCGCCTACGAAAACGTGCGCTCGACCAAGCTGCAAATCGAATCCCGCAAAGCAGGCTATTGGCCGCGTGTGGATTTCCGGGTGCGCCAGTCCTGGGGGCACAACATTGACGGCGTGCGCGGTGGGTCCACTGACACCGTAGCCGAAGTGGTAATGAACTACAACCTCTACAAAGGCGGTGGGGATCAGGCCCGGGAAAAGCAGGCGGTGCAAGAACAGTACCAAGCACGTGATTTGCAGGAAAAGGCCTGCCGTGACGTGCGCCAGACGCTGGCGATCGCCTACAACGATGTCGTGCGCCTGAACGAGCAATTGGTTTACTTGGACCAACACCGTTTGGCCACAGAAAAAGCACGAGAGGCTTACAGGCAGCAATTTGACATTGGGCAACGCACATTGCTGGACGTGTTGGACACCCAAAACGAATTTTTTGAAGCCAGCCGGGCCTACATCAATGCCCGGTACAACGAAATTGCTGCACAGGCGCGAACGCTGTCTGGCATGGGCAAGCTGACTGCTGCGCTGGGTGTTTCACGCCCTGACCAGCCCACATTGAGCGATGTGGGCCAAGACCGTGGCGAGTTGCCGCCCGAGGAACTGTGCCCCTACGGCAGCCCCGAGGTGTTTGAGGTGGACAAGGCCAAAGCCGTTGCAGACGCTCCCAGAAGGGTGACGCCTTTGCCGGCAGCAAACACAGGTGCCGCGGCCAAAGCCGCGCCCAAAGTGACCAAGGTGAACTTCTCGGCTGATGCCTTGTTTGATTTTGACAAGTCTGAGTTGAAGCCAGAAGGGCGCAAGAGCTTGAGCGAACTCAACGAGAGCTTGAAGGGCGCGGACCTGGAAATGATTGTGGCGGTGGGCCACACCGACGGCAAGGGCTCAGAGGCATACAACAACCGTTTGTCGCTGGCCCGGGCCAATGCTGTGAAGGCCTATTTGGTGACGCTGGGTATTCCGTCTGAAAAGGTGCAGACCGACGGCAAGGGCAAGTCTGAACCGGTGGCCGACAACAGCACCGACGAGGGGCGTGCGCTGAACCGTCGTGTGGTCATCACGGTGACGGCGGGCAAGAGTGTCAAATAACCTCCCACAAACAAGCCGCTGAAGTCAGCGGCTTTTTTTACACGCCTGCTGCGTGGGCTTGCTGGTCGGCGTGGTAGCTGCTGCGCACCATGGCACCCACGGCGGCGTGGCTGAAACCCATTTCGTAAGCTTTGGTTTCAAACATCTTGAAAGTGTCTGGGTGCACGTAGCGGCGCACGGGCAAGTGGTGGCCACTGGGGGCCAAATACTGGCCTATGGTCAGCATGTCGATGTTGTGCGCGCGCATATCGCGCATCACGTCGAGGATTTCATCGTCTGTTTCGCCCAGGCCCACCATCAGCCCACTTTTGGTGGGCACGTTGGGGTGGAGTGACTTGAACTTCTTGAGCAAATTCAAGGAAAACTGGTAGTCCGAACCGGGGCGCGCTTCTTTGTACAAACGGGGCACGGTTTCCATGTTGTGGTTCATCACGTCTGGCGGTGCGGCCTTCAAAATCTCCAGGGCTCGGTCGTCACGGCCACGAAAGTCCGGCACCAGCACCTCGATTTGCGTCATGGGCGACAACTCGCGGGTTTTGCGTATGCACTCCACAAAATGCCCGGCGCCACCATCGCGCAAATCGTCCCGGTCCACGCTGGTAATGACCACGTATTTGAGTTTCAGCTGTGCAATGGTTTTGGCCAGGTTTTCGGGTTCGTTCACATCCAGTGGGTCAGGGCGGCCATGGCCCACGTCGCAAAACGGGCAGCGGCGGGTGCATTTGTCGCCCATGATCATGAAGGTGGCGGTGCCTTTGCCAAAACATTCGCCAATGTTCGGGCAGCTTGCCTCCTCGCACACCGTGACCAGTTTGTTGCTGCGCAAAATGTCTTTGATCTCGTAAAACCGGGTACTGGGCGACCCCGCCTTCACGCGTATCCACTCTGGTTTTTTGAGGGTTTCGGCAGGCACCACCTTGATCGGGATGCGGGCTGTTTTGGCCTGGCTTTTTTGTTTGGCCGTGGCGTCGTACTGGGCGGCTTCGGCGGGTGCGCGAACAATCGGGGTTTGGCTCATTTTGCGGGCTTTTGGCGTTATGGGTTCAAGGTGCAAGCAAGGCAGTCAGCTGGTGGCTGAGCTCGTCAAACACCAAATTCAAGGGGGCTTGTACCCCAATTGTAGAAAGGTCCACTGTTTGCAGGCCGGCGTAGCCGCAGGGGTTGATGCGCGAATAGGGTTCCA
>JBDKEX010000254.1:0-10390 GCA_039798985.1 Pseudomonadota bacterium
GCTTGGGGCGCCGCCGCCTTGTCTGCATCCGGCAATACAGTGATGTGCGAAGCATCCACTCCGGCAATCATTTCTACGCTGTCGCGGTTCAGTTCGAAGTCGGCCGCGCTGTCAGGCAACAACGCCTCCAAACCTTCGAGCTGTTGACCCAAATCGGCAAGCCACTGTTCAGCAATGGGTTCTGTGCGCTGCATGAAAGCATCGGCCAATGCGTCATTGATGTCCTTCAAGGCAGCCTCCTGGCGCTCGCTGGAATAACCCAGAAGTTCCATGCCCGACCGCAACTGGTTGAGCAAAACAGGGACTTTGGCAATCACCTGCGCACGCTCTTGCCTACTGGGTTTGGCGCTGGCCGCCCACAGCAAGTCTGTCGCCACCTCGCGCAATGCCGTAGAGCGGGGGGCGGCGGCACCGTAGCGAACAGCCGCCAGCGCCAACACCTCGGCCCACACTTGGAACAGGAATTCGCGCACCGCGTTTCGCACGGGCACTTCACCCAGCATTTTGCGCAGTTCGATGGTGTATTTGACCGTCAGCGTCTCCTTGAGCTGGACCTGCTGAGCCATATTGACCACTTGTTCCAGCGATTTTTGGGCCGGCAGGTGCTTGGCCAAAAACGCTTGAAACTCCTTGTTCATCATCTCAAACACTTGGCGTCCGGTGTCTGGGTATTGCTCGATCACCTGCACAATGCGCTTGACTTCGGCCTCCAAGGGCTCGAGCGAAACACCTGGATCAAACCCCATGACACATGACCCCATGCGGTCAATCAGCTGGCGTGCCGGGTGGTCTTGCGCGGTCAGGAAGCCTGGGTCCTGAACGGCCAATCGAAGCACCGGCATTTGCAAGCGAGCGAACCAGACCCTGATTCGGGCCGGAATGCGGTCTTCAGTGAGGATGCTGTCAAAAATCAGTGCCACCACCTCGATGATGGCCTTTTCCTGGTCGTTGCCCGCTGCCGCTTTGATGGCCCGGGTGTTTGCCTGCAAAGTGGCCAACCCAGCGGCCAAGTTGTTCCAATTCACCGAGGACAGCTCGGCAATGGCGGTGGCGGTGCCTTGTACCAGGGTCGGGGAAACCACTGTGGGCGCCCAAGCAGGTTCCAACCCCGGCGCCAACAAGGTTGCCGAAACCGCGCCGGCGGGAGCAACCAACTGAGCCGTCTGTGGCAAGCCTTGCAACCATTGGGCCGACTGGGGCAATTGATTCGCCAAAAAGCGCATCAAGCGGGTAGGCGTTTCTGCAAACGCCGGGGCATAAGCCGCACCAGATGCCCAACCTTGCCCCCCCGCCGGCACAGCAGCTTCAGGCACCGCAACCGCAGAAGCCGACGCAGCAGCAGATACAGCGCCTGCCAGCGCCCCACCCCGCACCCCAGGCGCACGCTTGACCAGCCCCCGCAAATCAATGGACGGCAGCACCCCGGCCGCCAGCAGTTGCTGGTTGGCTTGTTCATACGCGCCCACCACCAACTTGGCCAAGGGCGGATGCAAGCCGGGCAGGCAACACAACCACTGGGCCTGGGTCAGGCTGGCTTCGCCCCAGGCATCCAACAGCGCGGTGGCTACGGTTCTGGATCGGACCGCGTCATTTTCTGGCAATTCGTCGGTTTGGTCCAAGTGCTGCAAACGCAAGCGCAGCTCATTGAACACCTCTGCCGCTTTGTCACTGACGACCAAGGCCAGGCGGGCCACCAGTATTTGGTGCTCCATGTCCTCCTCGTCCAACAGGCTCAACTCCGACAAGGTTGAAGCCGAAGCCTTGGGCGCGGACTTGGGGGCAGAGGCTGTAAGCGATGCGCGCAAACGGGCACCCGCCGCTTGCACCCACACGGGAGCCGCCCTCAAAAACAGGTGGTAGGTGTCGCGCAACTCATTGGCTGCGTCGGGTTCGGCCGGTTTTTCCAGCTGGCCCAGCAGGTATTGGTTGACGGACTCGGCCACACCGGCCACCCCCAGCGCAACCACCCGCACAAACGCCGCCCGGGCTTGCTCGGACAAAACCGCTGCTTGAGAACTGGGGGGGGTCACAGCCGTGAGTATGACAGTTCAACCCCGCTCAAACCACCGCGCCGGCGTTTGGATCATCGGGGTCGCCCGGTTTTTTCTGCCCCCCGGATTTGACCAAGTCTTCCCGCTTGATGCCCAGCCACATGGCAATTGCCGCGGCCACAAACACCGAGGAATAAATGCCAAACAAAATACCAATGGTCAAGGCCATGGCAAAGTAATGCAGGGTGGGCCCCCCGAACAACAGCATCGACAACACCATGATTTGTGTGGAACCGTGGGTGATGATGGTGCGGCTGATGGTGGAGGTGATGGCATGGTCGATCACCTCGACCGTGCCCATTTTGCGCTGACGCCGAAAGGTCTCGCGAATCCTGTCAAAAATCACCACCGATTCGTTGACCGAATAGCCCAGCACCGCCAGCACAGCAGCCAGCACGGCCAGCGAAAACTCCCACTGGAAAAATGCAAAGAAGCCCAGAATGATGATCACGTCGTGCAGGTTGGCAATGATGGCCGAAACAGCGTATTTCCATTCAAAACGAATGGCCAAATAGATCATGATGCCGGCGATCACCACACCCAGGGCTTTCAAACCGTCTTCCAACAGTTCTTTGCCCACCTGAGGGCCCACAAATTCGGTGCGGCGCAGTTGCACGGCCGGGTTTTGGGCCTTGAGGGCCGCCATCAAGGCCTCGCTCTGCTGACCCGACGTTTGCCCTTGGGTGACCGGCAAACGCATCAACACATCGCGGGCCGTGCCAAAGTTTTGCACCGGCACGTCTTCGTAGCCCAATTTGGCCACCACGCCGCGCACGGCACCCAAGTCCGCCGGTTGCTCGTAAGCCACCTCGACCACAGTGCCACCGGTGAACTCCACCGACAGGTGCAAACCCCGGGAAAACAAGAAAAACACCGCCGCCAAGAAGGTGACCAAGGACACCGCATTGAGCACCAAGGCATGGCGCATGAACGGGATGTCTTTTTTGATGCGAAACAGTTCCATCGTTTGCTTTCGAGATGAGTTCGCGTGTTATTGCGTGTTGCCCGGCTTCCACACCGTGCCAATCGACACGGTTTTGAGCTTCTTCTGACGGCCGTACCAAAAATTGACCAGCCCGCGCGAGAAAAACACGGCCGAGAACATGCTGGTGAGAATGCCAATGCAATGCACCACCGCAAAGCCGCGCACCGGGCCGGAGCCAAACGCCAGCAAAGCCACCCCCGCAATCAAGGTGGTGATGTTCGAGTCCAAAATCGTGCTCCAGGCGTGCTCGTAACCCGCATGGATGGCCGCCTGGGGCGAGACGCCATTGCGCAGCTCTTCACGCACCCGCTCGTTGATCAACACGTTGGCGTCAATCGCCATGCCCAAGGCCAAGGCCATGGCTGCCATGCCGGGCAGGGTGAGCGTGGCTTGCAACATGGAAAGCACGGCCACCAACAGCATGAGGTTGAAAGCCAGCGCCAGGCTTGAGAACACGCCAAACAGCATGTAATACAAACACATGAAGGCGACGATGACCAAGAAGCCCCACATCACGCTGTTGAAGCCCATGGCAATGTTTTCAGCGCCCAGGCTCGGGCCAATGGTGCGCTCTTCGATGATGTCCATGGGCGCGGCCAAGGAACCGGCGCGCAGCAGCAGGGCGGTGTCGTTGGCTTCGGTGGTGCTCATGCGCCCCGAAATCTGCACACGCCCGCCTCCGATTTCGCTGCGGATGACCGGCGCAGTCACCACCTCGCCTTTGCCCTTTTCAAACAACAAAATGGCCATGCGCTTGCCAATGTTGTCGCGGGTGATGTCGCGGAAAATGCGAGCCCCTTTTGCATCCAGTGTCAGGTGCACAGCGGCTTCCTGGGTCTGGTTGTCAAAGCCCGCCTGTGCGTCGGTCAGGTTTTCGCCCGTTAGCACCACGTCGCGCTTGGTGATCACAGCCTGGCCGTTGCGGTCCAAGTGCCGCTCGGAACCAAAGGGCACCGAACCGTTGCCCCGCTCGGCCGACAAGCCCTCGGGGCTTTCGTCCACCATGCGCAACTCCAGCGTGGCGGTGCGGCCCAGAATGTCCTTGGCCTTGGCGGTGTCTTGCACGCCCGGCAGCTGCACCACAATGCGGTCCAGCCCTTGCTGCTGGATCACGGGCTCGGCCACGCCCAGTTCGTTGATGCGGTTGTGCAGGGTGGTGATGTTTTGCTTGAGCGCCTGCTCCTGGATTCGGCGTGCCGCTTCGGGCTTGAGTGTGGCGCGCAAACGAAGGTCGGCACCGTCTGGCGCGGCCACCACTTGCAAGTCAGCAAACTGGTCGGCCAGCAGGGCCTGTGCAGCGGTTTGGGTTTCCAGGTCGCGGAAACGCAATTCCAGCGCCTGGTTTTCGCGCCTGATACCGGCGTGGCGGATGCTTTTGTCTCGCAAAGAGGTTCGCAAATCGCTGGCCAGGGATTCCATGCGCTTGGTCAATGCACCGGGCATGTCCACTTGCAGCATGAAATGCACACCGCCTCGCAAATCCAAGCCCAAATACATGGGGGCCGCGTGAAGCGACTGCAACCATGCCGGCGTGCGCGGCAACAGGTTCAGCGCAACAATGTGGCTGGGGTTGGCGGGGTCGGTGTTCAGTGCGTGGTCGATCGCGTCACGCGCCTTGATCTGGTCGTCTGTGGTGTCAAACCGCGCTTTCACAGACTGACCATCGAATTGAACCGCCGCGGGTTTGAGTGACTGGGCCGCCAGCACCTCTTCAACCCGGGTCACCATGCCCATATCAACTTTGACCGTGGCTTTACCCGGCGACACCTGCACAGCAGGGGCCTCGCCAAAGAAGTTGGGCAATGTGTAGAGGGTGGCAATCAGCAGGGCCACCAAGATGACCACGTACTTCCACAAAGGGTATCGGTTCATGAGCAAACAGCTCCTATAAAAACCAAACGGCCGGGACACACGCCCAGCCGGATCGGCCACCGGTTTGGGTGGCCACGGTTGCCCAGCGGTTTACTTGACCGTGCCTTTGGGCAGCACTTGAACCACCGCCGACCGTTGCATTTGCACTTCCACGCCGTGGGCGAGTTCAACCCCAATGTAGACATCGTCCACCTTGGAAACTTTGCCCAACAGGCCCCCGGAAGTTGCCACCTCGTCGCCTTTGGCCAGGGCATCTACCATGGCCTTGTGCTCTTTCTGGCGCTTCATTTGGGGGCGAATCATCACAAAATACAGCACCACAAACATCAGCACCAAGGGCAACATGCCCATCAAGGTGGACTGGGTGTCGCCAGCGGCGGCGGTTTGTGCATAGGCAGAAGAAATAAACACGTTTTTTCCTGTGGATGGCGGGGTACAAAGCGCAAGACGCGCACATTAACTTTTGATTTTAGCCTTGTGACCGGCGGGTTGCACCGGCCGGGGGCTTGGTTGCCTGGCGCCCACGCCAACAGCGACAGAGCCCATATGCAGACCACAGTGTATGCAGGGTTCGCCATTTGCCCCTGCAAAATGCTACATTCGCGGTAGCCCCGAGTACCCCCACCCGGCCAATCTTTTGAGCACTCGACTGACCCTCAATGCGCTGACCGCGCTCATTTACGCTGCCCTAGGCTGGCTGTCACTGAAAATATCAGTGCCGCCGGACTATGTGTCGGTGGTATTTTTGCCAGCCGGTTTGGCCCTGGCGGTGGTGTTGATTTGGGGCAGCTGGCTGGCACCCGGCATCTTTTTGGGTTCGCTGTTGGTGCAGGTGTTGGCCCACGAGCAAATTGACGCCACATTCTGGCAGTGGTCCACTGTGGTGCCCGGTTTGGGCGCCACTGCGCAAGCGGTGCTCACCGCATGGATGGTGCGGCGTTGGGTTCACTACCCTGCCAGCATAGACACGCCGCGCCGTGTGGTGATGTTGCTTTTTGTGACCACACCCTTGGGTTCGGCATTCAACGCGACGTTGTCGGTTCCCACGCTGGTGCTGGAAGGCATATTGCCCGCCAACGAAGCGCTTTACAGCTGGTGGTCCTGGTGGTTGGGCGACAGCCTGGGGGTGATTTTGTTCACCCCTCTGATGCTGGCGCTCTTTGGTGAACCGGCAGAGGCCTGGCGCCCCCGCGTGCGCACGGTGGCACTGCCCATGTCTTTGGCTTTGGCTGTGGCGGGAACCAGTTATTACCAGCTGCGTGTGAGCGACGAACGCGGCATGCACCAGCAGTTTGAACAAAAAAGCGCCGAGTTGGCCGGCCGCCTGCAACGGCGCCTGGATGCGCAAACCGACGGTGTGGCCTCCATTGCCAAACTGCTGGAGCTGGGCAATTCACTGACCGAACGCGACTTTCGAACCGCCACTCAACCCTGGTTGCAACGTTACCCAGGCACGCAAAATTTTGGCTGGAGCCCCAAAGTCACGCGGGAGCAGCGCGCTGAGTTTGAGGCCGAACAGAGCCAAAAATGGCGCGACACCTTCGTCATCAAAGGGCGCGACAGCAATGGGCGCGTGTTCCCTGCTCTGCCAGCAGACGACCACCTGCCTATTGCTTTGGTGGAGCCGCTGGCGAGCAACCGCAGCGTGCTCGGGCTGGATGTTTCGGTGCTGCCGGCCACCATGGCCGCTGTCAAAACCAGCCGGGAAACCCAGGCCGCCGCTGTTACACAAGGCATCCGTTTGGTGCAAGAGTCTGGCGAACAGCGCGGCGTCATCATGTACCAGGCCGTTTACACGCATGCCGAACAGGACGCCGAGTTCAAAGGTGTGGTGTCGGCTGTTTTCCGCATGGACGATGTGCTGAACGCCGTGCTGGGAGACGTGCCACCCGGGCAATTGTCAATTTGCTTGGTGGATGTAGACGCGGACCCCAAAAACAACCGGCTGTCGGGACCCGAAGACTGCCAAAACCGCCACCAAGGGGCGCACGGCCTGCATGTCGACATGCCGATTGTTTTCGGCAACCGCAACTGGAGCCTGCACTTTGTGGCGGGCCCAGAATACCAAGGGCAACAGCGCAACTGGACCGCCTGGGCCACCATGTCGACCGGATTGGTGGCCGTGGCCTTGCTGGGGGCCTTTCTGATGGTGATTTCGGGCCACAGCAGGCGAACCCAGCAGCTGGTGGAACTGCGCACCCACGAACTGGCGCGCACCAATGCCACCTTGGTGCAATTGGCCCATTTTGACCCCTTGACGGGCCTGGCCAACCGAGCCCATTGGATGAGCCAGGCTGAGGCGGCGCTGGCCTCGGCACAGCAAACCGGCGAGCAACTGGCTGTGATGTTTTTGGACCTGGACCGGTTCAAGCATGTGAACGACAGCCTGGGCCACAACCAAGGTGACCAGCTGCTGAAAACCGTGGCACAACGCTTGAAACAATGCCTGCGCGCGCGCGACGTGCTGGCCCGCCTGGGCGGCGACGAATTTGTGGTGCTGCTGCCCAGGGTCAAAGGCAAGGAAGGTGCGGCCGTGGGCGCCGACAAAATCGTCAAGGCCTTGTCCATGCCAGTGGCGCTGGACCCGCACGAGGTCACGGTTTCGGCCAGTTTGGGGGTGGCTTTTTACCCCGACGACGGCCAGGATGTGGAAACATTGCTGCGCCACGCCGACACCGCGATGTACAGCATCAAAGACGCTGGACGCAATGGCTGGCGCTTTTTCTCGTCAGACATGACCGAGCACCTGTCGCATCGGTTGATGCTGGAAAGCGGCTTGAGACGGGCCATACAAAACAACATTGGCCACGAGCTTCGGCTCGAATACCAACCTCAGGTGGACGGGCGCACTGGGCAGGTCACTGGCCTCGAGGCGTTGGTTCGCTGGCAGCACCCCACCTTGGGGCTGATAGGTCCGGACCAGTTCATCCCGGTGGCCGAAGACAGTGGGCTGATCGAACCCCTGGGCCAGTGGATACAGCAACAAGCCTGCAAGCAACTCGCGTCGTGGCAACACGCACACCCCGATGTGCCGGCGCTGTTCGCCCTGCGTCTGGCCATCAATATTTCAGCGCTTGAGTTCAACCGGCCGGGGTTTGTCAAGCATTTGAGCCAATGCATTGAGCAAAGCGGCCTCAAGCCCGAGCAATTGGAGCTCGAAATCACCGAAAGCCTGCTGATGCAGGCCCAACCGGTTTTGATTGAACGGCTGGGCCAAATCAACGACATGGGGGTGACTTTGTCGCTGGACGACTTTGGCACGGGTTACTCCAGTCTGGGTTACCTCAAGCGCCTGCCGCTGAGCAAACTCAAAATCGATCGCTCGTTTGTGACGGATGTGCCAGGCGACGTGGAGGACGAGGCAATTGTCCGGGCCACCTTGTCCATGGCCCACGATTTGGGCCTGCAAGTGGTGGCCGAAGGGGTGGAGACCACCGAACAATTGGCGTTCCTGCAACAGCACGGTTGTGATGCTTTGCAGGGGTGGTTGTTCAGCCGCGCATTGCGCGCCGAGGCGGTTCCCGACTGGTTGCGACAACACCACGGCCACAACGCCCGCACCTGACCCGGCGTGGGGGTGAAATCACCCCAAGTGTTCGGCCAAAAAGGCCAGCGTGCGTTCGCGGGCCAACCGGGCAGAGGGGGCGTCGTATGCGGCACGCTGGTCGCAATTGAACCCATGGTGGGCGGGGTATACATGCACTGTCACACCGGGTTGCTGCTCAGCAAAGACCTGCACGCTGTCCAAAGGAATCCAGCGGTCTTGTTCACCAAAATGGGCCAGCACCGGGCAACGGGGTGTTCGAGCCCTTTCTGCGTCTGAAGTCATGCCCCCACCGTAGTAAGGAACAGCTGCCGACACGCCCTGCAAGTTACAGGCGCTGCGCCAAGTCAACAACCCGCCCCAACAATAGCCCAACACGGCCACCTTGCCTGCGCTCAACTGGGCAGCGTGGTTCACGGCCGCCTGTATATCTTGCAACACGCCAGGGGCGGGCAAGGCTTCCACTGCGGTTTTCAGGGCGAAGCCGGCCTGCATGTCGGCATCGGTGTAGCCCAGCTCCACCCCGGCTTGTGCTCGGTGAAAAGTGGCGGGCGCCACAGCCACATAGCCGTCGACCGCAAAGCCGTCGGCCACCGAACGGATGTGCGAGTTGACCCCAAAAATTTCTTGTAATACCACCACGGCGCCGCGCATTCGACCTGCAGGCATGGCCACGTAGGCGGGGAAGGTAAAGCCGTCTGCGGCCACCAGTTGTGTTGTTTGCGGCATGGTCTGCTCCGTTTTGTTCAAATCAAGTCCGAAGGGCTGTTCGGTGGCCGATTCTTGCACCCATCAGCTTCACGTTTTTTTGGGCCCACAATGCACCCATGGATCTCAAACCCCTCATCACCCTGCTGGCCATTGTCAACCCCATGGCCATCGTGCCGTTTTTCATCCACTACACCCATGGGTTCAATGACGAACAACGCCGCCGCACCGTGTTGATTTCATCTGTCAGCGCGTTTGCGGTGATTGCCACGTCTGCTTTGTTGGGGCTGCAAATTTTGGCATTTTTTGGCATCTCGCTGGCCAGTTTCCAGGTCGGCGGGGGCATGTTGCTGCTGACGTCTGCGCTGGCCATGCTGAACGCCCAGCCGGCCGAGGCCAAAACCAACCAAGCCGAGGTGGACGACGCCTCGTCCCGAGCGTCAATTGCCGTGGTGCCCTTGACCATTCCATTGCTGACCGGCCCGGCCACCATGTCCACGGTGGTGATTTACGCCGACCAAGCCAAAACACTGTTGCAACACGCCGCGTTGGTTGGCTATGGGGTGGTCATTGCGCTGGCCACGGCACTTTGCTTTACCCTGGCCGAGCCCATAGCGCGCGTGTTGGGCAAAACCGGCATCAATGTCATGACCCGCTTGATGGGCCTGATTTTGGCCGCGCTGGCGGTCGAGGTGATGGCCAATGGCCTGACTAAACTGTTTCCGGCTCTGGCGGGGGCTTGACGAACACCACCGGCACCGGCGAAGCCGCCAGCATGGCCTGCGACACCGACCCCAACAAAGCGCTGCTGACTGCGCCTTTGCCATGGCTGCCCATGACCACCGCGTCGCACTGGTGCGACTCTAAAATTTCCAGCAACATGGGCACCGGGTCGCCCGTGACCACAACGGTTTGATGCAGAACGCCCGCCAAGCGCACCATCTGCAGCGCGGGCGCCAGCAGGTCGTTGCCGGTTGCCGTTGCCAATTGAGCCAAGGCCTCGGCGTCGTGCAAGGTGACCAACTCGTACACCGTGGCCGGCTCCTGCACGTTGGCCAACACCAGTTCGACCCGCAAGCCCTGTGTCACCCATGCCAAGGCCTGGCGCACGGCCTGCAGCGACAAGTCAGAACCGTCCACCGGGATCAAGAATTTCATGATGCTCTCCTGCGCGTTGTGGTTGTTGCGACTACGTACCCATCATAGCCCTGGCAGGGCGCAAAATCAGCC
>JBDKEX010000255.1:0-2559 GCA_039798985.1 Pseudomonadota bacterium
AGTTTTTTGTAGCCTATTGGTGGCTGATATTTGGTTCGCTTGGGGGGGGGGCCTACTTCTTCATGCAAGCTTGGAAACGCAACATTAAAGTGCAGTATTTCATGGACCGCTTGTTATTGCGCATCCCAATATTTGGCACCTTGGTAGAAAAGTCAACAGTGGCTCGCTGGACCCGAACTATGTCAACCATGTTTGCAGCGGGTGTGCCTTTGGTCGAGGCCTTGACCTCTGTAGGTGGAGCATCAGGTAATCTACTTTACTCAGATGCTACGGAAAAAATTCAACAAGAAGTATCCACCGGCATGAGCCTGACCCAAGCCATGACCAATGCCAACATCTTCCCGTCCATGGTGCTTCAAATGTGCGCCATTGGCGAGGAGTCGGGCTCGATCGACCACATGCTGGGCAAAGCAGCCGATTTTTACGAAGCCGAAGTGGACGACATGGTGGCGGGTTTGTCCAGCCTGCTCGAACCCATCATCATTGTGTTCTTGGGCACACTGATCGGCGGAATCGTGGTGTCCATGTATCTGCCCATCTTCAAGTTGGGGCAAGTGGTTTAACAACCCTCGGGGAGCGGGCTTTGAATTTCGATTACCTCAACGGCAGCGCCTGGGTGGTGCTGGCCGGCTTGCTCGGTTTGTTGGTGGGCAGTTTTTTGAACGTGGTGATCCACCGGCTGCCGCAAATGATGGAGCGCCAGTGGAAGGCGGAATGCGCCGATATGCTGGGCCAAGCCCCACCCGACTTGCCCCAACTCAACCTGTTGACGCCCCGCTCCCGCTGCCCTCAATGCGGTGCGGGTATCACGTGGTACCAAAATATCCCGGTCATCAGCTATTTGTTGCTGAAGGGCCGCTGCGGCAATTGCCACGCCCCCATAGGGCTGCGTTACCCGTTGGTCGAGGTGTTGTGCGGCGCTCTGTTTGCTTGGGTGGCCACCCAGCACCCCGCCGGGGTCAGCGCCTTGGCGTGGTGGGGTTTTGTGGCTGCTTTACTGGCGTTGGCGTTTATTGACTGGGACACCACCCTGTTGCCCGACGACATCACCCTGCCCCTGGTGTGGGCAGGCTTGGTGGGTGCCGCCTTGGGCTGGTTGGATGTGCAACTGCCCGATGCGCTGTGGGGCGCTGTGGGGGGCTACTTGTCGTTGTGGCTGGTGTATTGGGGGTTCAAACTGGTCACCGGCAAAGAAGGCATGGGCTACGGCGACTTCAAGCTGTTCGCGGCTCTGGGCGCCTGGATGGGGTGGCAGGCCTTGATTCCCATGATCTTGATGGCGTCGGTGATTGGCGCGGTGGTTGGCATTGCATTGAAGCTGGGCCCGGGTTTGCGTGAAGGGGGCTATGTGCCGTTCGGACCCTTCCTGGCGTTTGCGGGTTTGTTTGCCATGGTGTTTGGCCCCCAAACCTTGCTTCAGTGGGCGGGGTTGTGACCCTCCCTGGTGCGCGTACCGCTGTGTTTCGCCTTGGCCTGACCGGAGGCATAGGCAGCGGCAAAAGCACAGTGGCCGCCATGCTCGTGGATTTGGGCGCCACCTTGATCGACGCCGACGCAATTTCACGGGCCAGCACCGCTGCTGGTGGCAGTGCCATGCCTGCCATAAGGGCCACGTTTGGCGACACCTTTGTGGATGCGAATGGTGCCCTCAACCGCGACCGCATGCGTGAGCACGTGTTTGCCAACCCCACCGCCAAAGCAAGCCTGGAAGCCATTGTCCACCCCTTGGTGCGTGCCGAAATCGATCGCCAATGTGCATCGCTCACCCACGGTGTGGCTCTGCTGGACCTTCCCCTCTTGGTTGAATCACCCGAATGGCGCAAAAGGGCTGATGCGTTGTGGATAGTCGATTGCGACCCTGAGACCCAAATCCAGCGCGTGATGCAGCGCAACGGCTGGCCCCGGCCGCAGGTGGAAGCTGTTTTGGCAGCGCAAGCCAGTCGTGAAACCCGACTCGCGGTGGCTGACGCGGTGATTTCCAACGTACAAGGCACCACCTTGGGCGATTTGCGTCAGCAGCTTGAGCGCCTTTGGGAACAAAACCGCCATCAATTCGGGCTATGATGCCCGGTGGCGAGCATGCAAGCGCATGTGTTCGCCGCCAATACACCCGCAAGCACCCTGTGATTCTGTACGAGTACCCCTTCAACGAACGCATTCGCACCTACCTGCGATTGGAGCATTTGCTGCAACGGCTCAGCGCGTTGATCGAGCGCACCGACCCGATGGACCATCACTTTGCCATTCAAACTTTGTTTGAAGTGGTGGAGGTGGCGTCCCGGTCGGACATGAAGTCTGACATTCTGAAAGACCTCGACAAACACAAGCAAGTGTTCAACGGCTACCGCGGCAACCCCGCCATTTCGGAGGCCGCGCTGAACGAGTTCATTGCACAGCTGGACGGCTGCTTCACCGAACTTCACGAATCTGCCGGAAAAATCGGGCAGGTGCTGTCAGAAAACGAATTTTTGTCAGCCATACGCAGCCGGGTTTCCATACCCGGCGGCACTTGCGAATTTGACTTGCCAGCCTATCACCATTGGCAGCACCTGCCGCCAG
>JBDKEX010000256.1:0-7352 GCA_039798985.1 Pseudomonadota bacterium
ACCAAGTCAAGCGCATGCTGGCAGCAGTGGGCAACCGCGTGGAATTCTTGCACCGCAGCCAAATCGGCAATGTGGTGTTGCCGGCCGATCTTGCGCCGGGCCAATGGCGTTGGCTCACAGCCGATCAGGTCGAGTCTTTGACAGCCAAGCCCGCGTCCCTTAAAAAACCGGCAATCGCCTGAGTCAACCGTTCGGGTTGGTCACGGTGGGGGCTGTGGCCGCAACGGTCCAGTTCCAGGCGCTGGGCGTGGGGTGCGGCGCGCACAATTTCGTCCAACTGCAGCAGGGTGCCGTACTCATCTTGCAAACCTTGCGCCAACATCAGCGGGGTTTGAACCAGCTGGCACTCGCCTCGAATGTCAAAAGACCTGAATTCAGTCGACAACCACACGTCGTTCCACTGCCAGAAGGCCGAATCCACATGGGTGTGGTAGCGAGCCAACCGTTCCCTCAGGCCACCCGTTTCGTAGGCTTGCCGCGCTTGCGAAATGGCGGTCAATGCCACTTGTTCCACCACCACATGCGGTGCCAAGGCCACGGTGGCTGCCACCGGGAACCGGGCCGCGTGCAGCAACGCCACTGTGGCACCGTCTGAATGCCCGACAAGCACGGGGCGTTCAATCGCACACGCTTTTAACAACCTGGGCAAGACCTCCCATGCTTCAAAATGCATGTAGTCGGCCCGGTGCCTGCCGGTGTGCCAAAACCCCTTGGGTTGATGCTGTTCGCGTACCCGCTCGATCGGTGACGAAGCGCCGTAACCTCGTCGGGAGTAAACAAGAGCCCCCAGGCCGGTGGCCCGGGACAATTCGCTGGGCCAATGCCGGCCCTTTTGTTGCCACATGGCCACCGAACCCAAACCTTCGTGCAAAAACACCAGGGTTGGTTGCTTGTCCAGCCCGGGTCGTCCGGGCAAAAATTGCACCTCAAGTTCCGCGCCCTCAATGGCAACAGACAGTGGTGCAGGCAAATCCATGGGACTCATGCTTTTACTCACTTGGGCGACCCGGCAAAGGAAACCGACAAAAAGTCCACAAATGCGCGAACACGTGCAGCCAATTGGTGCCGCTGGGGGTAGACCGCGTAAATGTCAGCGTCCGGGGTAAAACACTGTGGCAGCACTTGTACCAAGCGGCCACTTTTCAAATAACGGTCAATGTCCCACTCCGCGCGCATCAAAATCCCATGCCCGTCAAGGGCCCAGTTCACCGCGATTTCCCCGTCATTGGTGGTCAAATTCCCCCGTGTTTTGATGGACTCGATGGGCGCGTTGCGTCCCCGGCCACTCGCCAGACGCCACAGCCCATAGGCCTCTTCGCCCTGACGGATCCCGATGCAGTTGTGGTGGGTCAGGTCATGGGGCACCTTGGGGGTGCCGTGCTTTTCCAAATAACTGGGAGCCGCGCACAGCAAGCGTCGGTTGGGGGCGATGTGTTTGGCAATCACGCGCGCGTCGGGCGGTTCGCCAAAGCGTACACACACGTCAAAGGTGTCTTCGGTCAATGGGGGCGGGTTCACCGACAGCTGGAGCTGCACTTCCACTTGCGGGTGCTTGCGAACAAACTGGGAAATCAATGGGGCCACATGGCTGCGCCCAAAACCCAGGGTGGCATTCACGCGCAACAACCCTGTGGGGGTGGATTTGGACACCCCCAACAGTTCTTCCATGTTGTTGATTTCACCCAAAATGTGCCGGGCGTGTTCCAAATACAGCTCGCCTTCGGGGGTCAGGCTCATTCTGCGCGTGGTGCGGTTGATCAGCGAAACGCCCAGGCGCCCCTCCATGACCGACAAATGCTTGCTGACTGCTGCGGTGGTGATTCCCAGTTCTCGGGCCGCAGCGCTCAGGCTGCCGGCACTGGCCAGCGTCGAAAAGAACCCCAGATCGGCCGGTTGAATCGCATCAGACATGGGCTTTATTGTTAAACTGAAGTAAACAGTGGTTTAAATATAGCGATACTCCACCCGTGTGTCCACTGCCTACAGTAGCCCTGTCAATCAACCACCGGACACACCCCCATGAAGACCTACAAGATCGCGACCATACCTGGCGATGGCATTGGCAAAGAAGTTGTACCCGCGGGGCAAAAAGTGCTGCAGGCCTTGGCAGCCTCTGGCAACAGCTTTGCATTTGACTTTGAAAACTTCGATTGGGGCGGCGATTACTACCGCGCTCACGGGGTGATGATGCCCGCCAACGGTTTGGACGCCTTGCGCAACAAAGACGCGATTTTGTTCGGTTCCGCTGGCGATCCCGATATTCCAGACCACATCACGCTGTGGGGCCTGCGGCTGAAAATTTGCCAGGGCTTTGACCAATACGCCAACGTGCGGCCCACGCGCATTTTGCCGGGCATCGACGCACCGCTCAAGCGTTGCCGGCCCGAAGACCTGAACTGGGTCATCGTGCGCGAAAACTCGGAAGGCGAATACTCAGGCGTCGGCGGCCGGGTCCACCAAGGCCACCCCATTGAGGCCGCCACCGACGTGACCATGATGACCCGCGTCGGCGTCGAGCGCGTCATGCGCTTTGCCTTCAAGTTGGCGCAGTCGCGGCCCCGCAAGCAACTCACCGTCATCACCAAGAGCAACGCCCAGCGCCACGCCATGGTCATGTGGGACGAAATTGCCGCGCAGGTTGCCCAAGAGTTTCCGGACGTGAAATGGGACAAAGAAATTGTCGATGCCGCCACGGCGCGCATGGTCAACCGCCCGGCCACGTTGGACACCCTTGTTGCCACCAACCTGCACGCCGATATTTTGAGCGACCTGGCCGCTGCGCTGGCTGGCAGCTTGGGCATCGCCCCCACAGGCAACATCGACCCCGAACGCCGCTACCCCAGCATGTTCGAACCCATCCATGGTTCGGCGTTTGACATCATGGGCAAAGGTCTGGCCAACCCGGTCGGTACATTTTGGTCTTGCGTCATGTTGCTGGAACATTTGGGTGAGCAGGCTTCGGCCCAGCGGTTGATGGCCGCCATTGAACAGGTCACGGCCAACACCGCTTTGCACACCGGCGACCTGGGTGGCAAAGCCACCACTGCGCAAGTGACCGATGCCGTTTGCGCCTTGCTTGCCTAAAATCCCTGAAAGCGGCTCGACCCACCAGGACCCGACCCGAAAGGTGAGGGTCTTTTTTATGCCCGGCTTGTTTTTGCTTCAAGGATGAACCCCATGCCCATTGACCCCAGCGATCTTCTGCGTCGGATGTTCGAGTCCGCCATTCAGAGTGCCCAACCCGAACTGTGTGTGCCCTTGCATTTGCCCCCGCCCCCCAAAGGAAAAGTGGTGGTAATCGGTGCGGGCAAGGCCTCTGCAGCAATGGCCCGTGCAGTGGAACTTCATTGGCCAGGGCCCGTGAGTGGGCTGGTGGTGACCCGGTACGGTTACGCGGTGCCATGTGCGCAGATCGAAATTGTGGAAGCAGCCCACCCGGTGCCCGACGCTGCTGGCGAGCGCTCCGCACAGCGCATGCTGGAGCTGGTTTCGGGCTTGACGCCAGACGATCTGGTGTTGTGCCTGGTGTCGGGGGGCGGGTCGTCCTTGCTGCCTTTGGCCCTTGCGGGCCTGACCTTGCAAGACAAGCAAGCACTGAACCGCGCATTGCTGAGCAGCGGGGCCACCATCAGCGAAATGAACTGTGTTCGCCGCCATTTGTCTGCCATCAAAGGCGGCCGCTTGGCTGCAGCTTGCCACCCCGCGCGGGTGGTCAATCTGTTGTTGTCCGATGTTCCTGGCGACAACCCAATCGATATTGCATCGGGCCCCACCGTTCCTGACCCAACGACTTGCCAGGACGCGCTGGATATTTTGCAGCGCTATGCAATAGAAGTGCCCAACAGGGTTTTGCAAATTCTTCAAAGCGGTGTGGGAGAGACCGTTAAACCCGCAGACCCCCGTTTGCCACCCATCGAGACCCGGTTCATAGCCACCCCGCAGATGGCACTGGAAGCGGCGGCCAAGGTGGCCATTGAGGCTGGTTTTCCGGTTCACATTTTGGGCGATGCCATCGAAGGCGAGGCGCGGGACGTGGCCAAGGTGCTGGCCGCCATCACTTTGCAAGCCTCACGGCGCCAGCAACCTTTTCAAACACCGTGTGTGCTGCTTTCCGGCGGCGAAACCACGGTCACCTTGAAAGGGCAGGGCCGGGGTGGGCGCAACGTCGAGTTTCTGTTGGCGCTTGCGATTGCCTTGCAAGGGGAGCCGGGTGTTTACGCCTTGGCGGGCGACACCGACGGCGTGGACGGACAAGAGGAAATTGCGGGTGCCTTGTTAACCCCTGACACACTCAAACGTGCCTTGGCCCGCCATTTGCACCCTCGGCAACGTTTGGACGACAACGACGGCCACGGATTTTTTGAAGCCCTGGGTGATTCGGTCGTGACGGGCCCCACATTGACCAACGTCAACGATTTTCGGGCTATTTTTATCGGAGGCTAGGCCGCCATGGCCACTCAAATGGTGCCGCCTGGTTTGGAAGAAAAAACGATTGAGGGGTGAAAAATCAGAATTTCTTTAACTTGAAGTTGACGCTGAATTAACTTTCTGAGCGTTTCACTCAAGTCCGGGGGTTCTAAAGTTGGAACCATCTGAGCGCATCCCGCGCAAATACCTGGAGACAATCATGAGAAAACAACCTGCATTCGCACGCCGCACCCTGTTGCAAGGCGCGGCTTTGGTTCTGGCGGCCACCAGTTTGGGTGTTCAGGCGCAAGCATGGCCCAGCAAAACGATTTCTCTGATTGTTCCCTTCCCGGCGGGTGGCACCACCGACGTGCTCGCCCGCGCTTTGGCAGAAAAGCTGGCCCAAAGTCTGGGTCAAGCGGTGATTGTTGAAAGCAAACCGGGCGCTGGCGCCACCATCGGTGCCGATTTTGTGGCCAAGGCCAAGCCAGACGGTTACACCTTGTTGATGGGGGCTGTACACCACACCATCGCTCCGAGTGTTTACAAAAAATTGCCTTACGATTTCTCCAAAGATTTGGCACCTATCACCACCGTTGCCATGGTGCCCAACGTCTTGGTTGTCAATTCAAACACCCCTGCCAAAACGGTCAGCGAGTTGGTGGCCATGATCAAGCCTGCAGCAGGCAAATACGCCTACGGTTCCAACGGCAACGGCACCGCGCAACACCTGATCGGCACCTTGTTCCAGAACATGACGTCCAGCGACTTGATTCACACCCCCTACAAAGGCAGTGGCCCCCTGGCAACGGACCTGTTGGGTGGTCAAATCACCATGAGTTTTGACACCATCACGCCGGTGTTGCCGCACATCAAGGCGGGCAAGTTGCGTGCTTTGGCCGTTACCACAGACAAGCGTTCTGCCGCCTTGCCCAACGTGCCCACGCTGGACGAAGCCGGCCTAAAAGGCTTCAACATTGGCACCTGGTTTGGCGTGTTGGCACCGGCCGCCACCCCCAAGGACATTGTCACCCGCCTGAACACCGAAATGGTCAAGGTCATACAGTCGCCTGAATTCCGCGCCCGCATGGCCGACATTGGCGCTGAACCCATAGGCAACAGCAGCGCCCAAATGGCCCAACAAATTGCCAGCGAAACCGAAAAATTTGCAAAACTGGTCAAGGACGCCAAGGTAGAAATCGAATAACCCGCCTGACCACTTTGTCATTGGCGGGGCTGGTGGTTGGAGGCCCGATAGCGCATACACTGCATGCATGAGTTGGAATTGCAAGTGTGCATTGGTGGCTCCTGGCCTTGGCGGGGTGTGGGCGTGTTTGCTGGCCTTGCCTGGGCTTCTGTGGGCGCAAACTGAACCCTCAGACGCCCGCAATTGGCGCAGCGCCAATGAGGCGGTGGGTCAATTTCCGCGGGGCCACGCCGATGTTTTGAAGTGGGAGCAAAGGCAGCCAACGCTGCCTTTGGTGGGTCAAAGCGAGCCGGTGCCGGATGGGCTCGCCCTCCCAACCCCCGAGGCCGCAGTGCGGCAAGCTTGGAAGGCCCACCGTGACTTGGCCTTTGTGGTGGCGCGCTTGGGTGCTGCCCACACCAACAGGGTGGCCGCAGGTCTGTGGCTGGAATTGCCGCCCCAGCTGGTTCGGCGGGTGCACGGGCTGGATGAGCTGTTGGCTGTAGCGGTCCAGGCGCGCAAGGGTTGGTTGGAGGCCGTAGCGGCGCGGCATGTGCTCAAGCACCACCAAACCGCCTTTGAAGCAGCGGAGGCGGCCCAGGAATTGGGCCAGCGCATGTTGGCTGTTGGCAACTGGAGCCAACTGCAGCACGCCCAGACTCAGCTAGCCCATGCCGGCGCGAAAATCAATTTGCAGCGGGCTCGTTACGCTGCTGCCCAGGCGCAAGCCAGCCTCATCAAATTGTTGGGTGTATCGGGGGTGTACAGCGCCCTGAACCTGCCCAGCAATTTGCCTGATTTGCCCCAGGTCGTTCTTTCTCCCGCTCAAGTGAGCGAGCGAATGGCCGCCTTACAAACCCAGCTGCCGCGCGCCGAGGCAATGCAAAACCAAGCCTTGACCCCTCTGGCGTTTCAAGCTTACCAAGCCAGCCATGCCATTGCTGTTACCAGCGCGCAGGGCGTTTTGCAAACGCGAGAGCGCATCACCGCAGAAACAGTGTTGCATTACAACGGCATGCTCAAAAGCGTGTGGGATTTGTTGTCGGAAACCCGCAACCAAGCCCAAGCCGCTGCGGATGCAGTGAACGCTCAACGCGACTTTGCTCTGGCTGAAACCGATTTGCATTGGGTGTTGCTGGGGGGCCAGCCTCAGCGTTTCATCAACTTGGGCGCAGGCGGTGCCGATGCTGCTGCCACCGCCGCACATTGACCCGGATGCAGGTGCAAGCACCATGAATTCAAGACGACAGTTTTTTGCCGGTGCCGCCGCGTCAGTGGCCGGGCTGGCCGTGGCCCGCTCTGCCTTGGCCGGTTTGCCCGAGCCGGTCATTCAAACCTCGGTGCACACCGCGCCGCCGTTGGTGCCCAACACCGGACGGCCCTACAACCCCGTGGTCACGCTCAACGGCTGGACCCTACCATGGCGCATGAACAACGGCGTGAAAGAGTTCCACCTGGTGGCCGAGCCTGTGGTGCGCGAGGTGATGCCCGGCTTCAAAGTCAACATGTGGGGCTACAACGGCCAAAGCCCTGGCCCCACCATTGAAGTGGTGGAGGGCGACCGCCTGCGCTTTTTCGTGACCAACAAGCTGCCCGAGCACACCTCGGTGCACTGGCACGGCCAGCGCCTGCCCTGTGGCATGGATGGTGTGGGCGGGCTCACCCAGCCGCAAATCCCGGTGGGCAAAACCTTTGTGTACGAGTTTGAAGCCCGCCGCCCCGGCACCTTCATGTACCACCCCCACGCCGACGAAATGAC
>JBDKEX010000257.1:0-7422 GCA_039798985.1 Pseudomonadota bacterium
ACCGTGGCCAACAAACAAGAAGAAGCGGGTGTTCCCGCTTGCTTGTTGGTGCCCGACGCGATTCGGTCTGCCATGGCGCGCCTGTTGCGCCGTGCCGCCCCGCGCTTGCAAGTGCTGGCCCACAGCGAAATTCCTGAAACCCATCTGATCCGTATTGGCCCGATCCTTGGAGAACCCGCATGAACGCCCAACGCTTTATCGCCCCTTCGTCCCGCGAAGCCATGAACAAAGTCAAGATGGCTCTGGGGGAGGGCGCCGTGATTTTGAGCAGCCAGTCCACCGACCGTGGTTTTGAAGTGATCGCTGCGGCCGAGGAGCATTTCCAAGAAGTTGCCCTCAAAATGCCTGGGGTGCAGGTCAAAGATGGCGGTTCATCACGTTTGGAAGAACGCGCACGCGACCAAGTGAGCCCCGCCTTGGGCCGGGACAGTTCGGTGGCACAAGACACCGAGGCGATGGCGATGAGCACGCTGTCGTTTCAAGACTACGTGCGCGAGCGTATGCTGCGCAAGCGCCGTGAGCTGATGCAACAAAGCGCACCAGTCGCGGAAGTGCAACGCCCGGCGGTTGAACGCCCCGCCCGCCCTGCCTCTGTCGCCTCTGCCGAAGTCACCTTGCCGTTTGCACGTTCCATCACCCCACCTGCTGTGGCCCGCTTCGCGCCCAAGCCGGTTGTAAAGCCGGCACAGGTGGCAGGGCCCAGCGCTGCAGAAAAACGCTTGTCCGACGAGTTGTCCGAACTCAAAGGCATGCTGGAAGAGCGTTTCAACACGCTGGCCTGGCTGGGTACATCGCGTCAAAACCCGATCCAGTCGAACCTGATGCTCAAACTCTTGCGCGCTGGTTATTCGCCCACCGTGGCTCGTGCCGTGATGGAGCGTTTGCCCGCCGAACACAACGCAGCACAAGCCTTCCGCTGGATGCAAGAGGTGTTGACCCGCAACCTCAAAACCACGGCCGATGCCAGCGCCTTGTGCGATGAAGGCGGCGTGTTTGCCTTGATTGGTTCCACAGGCGTGGGAAAAACCACCACCACGGCCAAATTGGCGGCGCAATGCGTCAAAACCTATGGGGCCAACAGTGTTGGTCTGATCACGCTGGACACCTACCGTGTGGCCGGCTACGAGCAGCTGCGCACCTATGGCCGAATGTTGGGTGTGGTGGCGCATTTGGCCCACGACAAGGCGGCCTTGCAGGACTTGTTGGGGCTGCTGGCCAACAAACGCATGGTCATTATTGACACGGCCGGTTTGAGCCAAAAGGACAACCGCATCCAGGAAATGTTGGAGCTGCTGGCCTCGCCCAAGATCAAGAAATTGTTGGTGCTCAATGCCAGCAGCCATGGCGACACCACCGACGAAGTGTTGAATGCCTACAAAGACGCTGATTTGTACGGGGTGGTGCTGTCCAAGCTGGACGAAGCGGCCAAACTGGGGCCGGCGGTGGATGCTTTGATTCGGCACCAACTGGTGTTGCGGGGTGTGACCACCGGGCAGCGCGTGCCCGAAGACTGGCAACGCGCCGATGCCCAAGCCTTGGTGCGTTTGTCCATGGCCAGTGGCGGCAAATCTGCTTTTGATCCGCAATCGTCCGAGTTGGGTTTTTACTTTTCGCAGCCCAACCCAGCCCAAGTGAAGTTGGAGGGCTTGCATGTTTGAAGCACATGTTGACCAAGCCGGCGGCCTGCACGAACTCGACCTCGAGTTGGTGACCCGGGTGATCCCGGTGTTGGCCACCGATGACTCGGTGTTGTCGTTCGACTGGCTTTACCAGTTGCACAATGGCTTGCAAAGTTTGGGTCACGATGTGGTGGTGATCGATCACCTCAACGGGTTGATGGTGGAGGATGCGAATCTGGGCCATCAACGGGTGCTGCAACGGTGGTTGCAAGGCGTGGAGCCAGGTTCGGTGGTTTTGTTGCATGCCCCACTGGAAGCAATGGCCGTGCTGCTCAACCACAGCCAGGCAAGGCCTTTGGTGGCACTTGAGCCTGATCAACGCAGTGCGGTGTGGGCCTACAACGCCGTGAAGGTGTTGCAGCAGGTGGGTGAGCTCAGGCCATTGGTGTTGACCCGGGGCAACACCCCTGCTCACCGGGCTGCGGCACAGGTGCTGCAGCAAAGTTGTGAAAAACACCTGCAACTGAGTCCGCCTGTGTGGTGGCTGGAGTATCATGACCATCAAAGTCGATGGCCCGATGCCGCTCAGGAAGCTTTTTTTCTTAAAGTGCTTGACAGCGCACTGATGACCGACATTCACCGGGATCGATGCCATGATGACCCCTCTTTTGAACGCAGAACGCCCTACACCGGTTCGATCGTCGGAGTTCCAGATGTACACCGCCAAAGGCACGCTTGACCGAGATGCCCAGTTACGAAAGTACAGCCCTTTGGTGCACCGTCTGGCCCACCACATGATTGCAAAGTTGCCTGCAAGCGTGGAGGTCGATGACTTGATTCAGGTGGGCATGATCGGCCTGACCGAGGCGCTGGCGCGTTTTGAGCCATCGCAGGGCGTGCAATTTGAAACCTTTGCCAGCCAGCGCATTCGCGGGGCCATGCTGGACGAGTTGCGCGAGAGCGACTGGATGTCGCGCGGTTCGCGCAAGCAGCAAAAAGACATTGAGCATGCGGTGCAACGGTTGGAGCAGCGCTTGCACCGTGCGCCCAAAGAGTCAGAGATTGCCGCAGAATTGGGTTTGCCCCTGGACGAGTACCAAGAGATGTTGGCCCGGGTGCGAGGAACCCAGTTGGTGTATTTGGAAGATTTGTCGGGCCGAGGCGACGACGAGGACAATTTCCTGGATCGCTACCTGCCCGCAGACGCGCAGTCTGACCCTCAATCTTTGCTGGGGGACCACCGCATGCGCCACGCTTTGGTGGAGGGGATTACCAAGCTGCCCGAGCGTGAGCAGTATGTGATGAGCATGTATTACGAGCACGACATGAACCTCAAAGAGATTGCAGCGGTGCTGGGGGTGACCGAGTCCCGTGTTTGCCAGTTGCACAGCCAATCCATTGCCAGGTTGCGTGCCCGGTTGCGAGAGCATTGACCCTGCTTGAGTTGACCGCCCTGATGCAAAAAACCGCCTGTTGGGCGGTTTTTTGTTTGGGTGGGTGAGACAGGGAGTCAGGCCTTGAGGTAGGCGCGGCTTCCTATGCGACTGCCGCCCAACCCACGGTCACCCAAAGAACTGTAGCTGTTGTGGGAGGTATCGTTCGGGAACAGAACGTTGAGGGCGCGCGCCACGCTGGAGCCTTGCACAGTCACCCGGGTTCGCAAATCACCCAGGCCGCGCTGCATCAACGCCAGTTGCGCCAACACCTCAGCCGGTGGCTGCGCTTGCCCCAGCTGTTGCTGCAAAACCGGCAGCGCTTGAGCCATGTTCTGGGCCAATCGGCCACACAAGTCCGCCAGCTGATCTGCTTGCTCTGGACGGGTCGCACTCACCACCAAGGTTTGAATTTCAACAATCTGGCTTGTGAGCACTTCCAGCAGTTTTGTGCAGGGCGCCCAGTCAATGTGAGTCATGCGTTGAACAAGGTGCTGTGGGCTTGCCGAAGCAACCTCAATTGCCCGAGGCAACGCTCATGATTTCGCGGCCACGCAGCATTTCGCCCGCGTTGGACAGCAGCTTGTCCGCAATGACTTCGGGGTTGACCGAAAAAGCCCCGTTTTCTATGGCGGTTCGCATGGCCTGCACCTTCTCGGTGTTGAACACGTCGGTTCCTGAGCGGGCGACACCGTTGGTCATGGTCTGAGTGACTTCAGACAGCTTGACCGACACACCACCTTCGGGGGTGACAGTCGTGGCGCCGGAGGAAGCGGAAGACGCACCAGTCCTGTCTGCAGGCTTAGCAGGCCCCGAAGAAGCGGCGCTGATGGGCTTTTCTACAAGTTTGCTGATGTTCATGGCACTCTCCGCACCCAAAAACAGGGTGACTTGGGAGCTTTATCGTCCCGATGAAGCCGAACTTTACCCCTTTTTTCAAAAATCTGAAGATTTTTTGCTGCCGGGGCCCTCGGCTTTGGTTGCCGGAGGGGGCGTGAGCAGGGCTACAGCGCTACTTCGACCGTCTGTTCATCGCGCACCGTGCCCTGAACGACCTTGCCGTTGGGCATTTTGACCCTGACCAGCTCGCCCAAACGCCCATGGGCCATGGCTTGCCCACTGGCGGCGAGTTGAAAATTGCTGGCCATTACTTTCACTTTGACCTGACTGCCTGATTGAAACACTTGTGGGCTGCGAACAAACGCCTGGCGCAACACTTGGCCGGGCACCAGCGAGCGGTTGGTTTGGCTGCCCACCCAATCCGCTTGGTGGGCCAACACCGGGGAAACACTTTCGGCCCAATCTATTTCGGTCAATTCGGCGTCATCTTGAGACAAGGTTGCGCCGCTGGCAACGGGTTTGCTGATCACCCAGGCCGGCCCCCAAGCTTTGACGGTGACTGGAAGAAACACATTCCAGGCCGTGCGGCCATCTTCGCAGCGCAGGCCTATGCGGGTGCGCCCCCACAGTTTTGTGCCCTGCGGTATGTAAGGCGTGACCTGCTGGCACGGGGCCAGGCGCAAGCGTTTGTCCAGTTCACCCACCAATACCTCCGGGCGCAGGCCGTTGGACTCGGTTTGAGTGCTGTTCATTTGCTGTTCCAGCCAGCGCCTGGCTTGTTGCTCCCAAGCCGTGCTTTGAATGGGCGCGGCTACTTGCGCCAACGCACTACCAACCAGCCCCAGCAGAGCACAAATCCAAGCAACTGCATACATGAACATATTCTTCGCCCGGGGCCTGCAAAACAGGCGGGCTGTTTCACGAGCTTGCAGGGGTGGAGCGATGGGGGTCAACATGATGGGCAGGACTTTACGCGCGCCAGCGCCAACTTTAAAGCCCGAAAAGCGGCATTTGCAGTGCCTTTATTGGGGCATTGTTTTGCCTCAAGTTTTTCACAATCACTTCACCCCGGCATGTTGTCTGGGGCCCGTGCATTGAACCAACGAGGTGTATATGTTTGAGCAACTGACCAGCCGCATGGAATTTTTTTCCAACTCGCTGCAGCTGCGCGCGCAGCGCCAGCAACTCATTGCCAGCAACATTGCCAACGCCGACACCACAGGTTATGTGGCACGGGATTTTGATTTTGCCAAGGCCCTGAAAGACGCCAGTTCGGGGGCACGCCCCGCAGGCCTGCTGGACGGTGACAACAGCCGGCACCTGCACACGGTCAGCAGCGTGGACGGTGTGACCGACCGAACCAAGCTGGCGTATTCGGTGCAAACCCAGCCCAGTCTGGATGGCAACAGCGTGGACATGGACCAGCAACGTGCCAACTTCACCGACAACGCGATTCGTTACGAATCGACCCTGCGGTTCATCAACGGGCACGTAAAAACCATGCTCAGCGCCATCCAGGGGCAATAAGGAGAGCCGCCATGTCGATGTTCACAATATTTGGTGTTTCGGGCAGCGCGGTAAGCGCACAAGCGCAGCGCCTCAACACAGTGGCCAGCAACCTGGCCAACGCCGACGCCGTTGCCGGGCCGAACGGGCAAGCCTACAAGGCGCGGCAGGTGACGTTTCAAACGGTACCTGTGGGGCATGACAAGGCCGCTGCTGGCGTGCGCGTTCAAAACATTGTTGAAAGCCAGGTACCCAATCGCAGGGAGTTCAACCCGGCACACCCCAGCGCAGACGCTGAAGGCTATGTCACGCATTCCAATGTGAACCCGGTGGAGGAGATGGTCAACATGATTTCTGCTTCGCGTTCGTACCAAAACAACGTGGAGGTGATGAACACCGCCAAATCGTTGTTGCTCAAGACCCTGCAAATGGGCCAATGAGGAGTCAACCATGTTCATGACAGCACTCAACAACAGCCAGATCGACGCTTACAACGCCAGCGGCGGGGCCCAGGCGGCCAACACCGATCCGGCGGCCGCGCAAGACCGCTTTCTCAAGCTGTTTGTGGCCCAGCTCAACAACCAGGACCCGCTCAACCCCCTGGACAACGCCGAAATGACCTCGCAGATGGCGCAGATCAACACGGTGACGGGCATACAGCAGGTGAATGAAACGCTCAAAAGCATGGCAACGCAGTTTGGTGCGATGCAAAACATGCAGGGGGCGAGCTTGGTGGGCCGCCAAGTGGTGAGCCAGGGCAACCAGTTGTCTTTGGATGGCGATGTGCTCCGCGGCTCCTTTGTGATGAACGGGGACGCCGACGCGGTGCGAGTTGATTTGTTGGGCGCTGCGGGTGAAATTTTGGGCTCTGCAGATTTGGGCGCCAAGGCGGCGGGCATGCAGAACTTTGCGTGGAGTTACGGTTCGGTGGACCCGGCAGCGGTCGCCAAAATCCAGGTAACCGCCACGCAGGGCGGGCAAAGCGTGGCAGCCACGCCCTTGTCGCGGCAGCGCGTGGAGTCAGTGGGGATGGTTGAGGGAAGTTTGCGTTTGCGCACCGAGTCTGGCAGCACCGTGGGTTACGACAGTGTCTTGGCCTTTATGTGATTTTTGATTTGTTCAGGAGTACATCATGAGTTTTCAAACTGGTTTGTCGGGCTTGAACGCATCAAGCAAAAACTTGGACGTGATTGGTCACAACATTGCCAATGCGAACACCACGGGGATGAAAGCCTCCAGGGCGGAATTTTCGGAGATGTACGCCAGCGCCTTGGGTGCGGCGGGCGGCTCCAACGCGGGCATTGGCGTGGAGGTCGCCAACGTTGTGCAACTGTTCACACAGGGCAATATCAAGGTCACAGGCAACCAGCTTGACCTGGCCATCAACGGCGGTGGATTCTTTCAAGTGGAAGATTCCGCCGGATCGACCTTGTACACCCGCAACGGCGAATTCAAGCTGGACAAAGAAGGTTACATTGTGACCAACAATGGCTCTCGGTTGCAGGGTTATGAAACCGATGAGACGGGTAAGCGCACCAGTGTGGTAACCCAAGATTTGATTCTTCCTACCGGGGCGGCAATAGAACCTCGGTCTACGGGAGTGACAACTGGCAATCCGCTGAGCACGGGGATATCAATTACTGCGAACCTGGATGCCCGCGCTGAAGCTTTGCCACCCGCTGCTCAACCTCTGACCCCCGAACAAAAGCAATATGGAACAGCGCTCAATGTGTATGACGCCCAGGGCAACGCCATCCCTGTGCAGCTTTACTTTATCAAAAGCGATGCTGCAGTAAACACCTGGGAGGTGGCAGCAAGCTTGGACGGGGGAGCCACCATGATAGGCGGCGCGTCGCTGGGTACGGTTGTTTTCGATTCGGCCGGACAGCTCGACACCACAGCTACTGCACTGGGCAACATCACGCTTCCCACCGCGACACCCCCAGCCAACATTCCCAGTTCTGATCTGAGCATTCCCATCACCTTGGTGGACCAGAGTGGGGCTCCCACGCTGACCCAATTCG
>JBDKEX010000258.1:0-3092 GCA_039798985.1 Pseudomonadota bacterium
GAGCTGGAGCCAGAGCCGCTGCTTTGAGAGTCGTCGTCCAGGTCCTCGAACTTGATCCGGCTGGCTTTCAGGATGTTGTTGACCGGGGTTCCTTTGACTTCAACAATCGCGCTGTTTGCCAGGTTCGACAGCGTGCCGTCCTCGAAGGTGGCGCTGGAATAGTCAACGGTGACGCCCCGGACCACAAAAGTCTTGTTGGTGCTGTTCAGGCCGCTGACGGCGCCGGTAACTTCGTACCCAGTTGTACTGCGTTCATTGTCCAAGTCCTCAAAGCCAATTTGTGTGGCCGTGACCAAAGTGCCCGCGCTGTTGAGCACACCTTTGATTTCGACCGCCACACCGGCACTCAAGTTGCTGGCTGTTCCATCTTTGAACTGGGCTGTTGCGTAGTTGATGGTGACACCGCGAACCAGCAAGGTTTGCGCCACCGTGTCCAAAGTTTCAATGAGGCCGTGTACCTCAAACTCGCGACTGACGCCGGAGCTGCTGCTGTCTTCCAAGCTCACTTCTGTGGCAGTCAGAACGCCATTGGTCAGCGTGCCTTTGACTTCCACACTGGAGCCGAGTGCCAAACCCGCAGGCAAAGCGGACACACCAGACGCATTCACAGGGACGCCGTTGACGCTGAACTGGGTTGCGCTGGTGAAGCTGGTAACCACACCTTCAATTTCAGCCTTCAGGCCGCTGGTGATGGTGCCGGAGCCGAACACCTCGGAAATGGTCAACCTGGTGGCGGTCCAATGGTCGGGGCTGACTGGGGTGGGGTCGAGTTCGATCCGGGCCATTTTTCCATCGGCCAGGTTGGTGGGCAAGGAGGCCACCGCACCGTAATGGATCACAGCAGTACCTATTTGCAAGGTCTTCTGGGTGGTATTGAGGTTGGTGACAAACCCCCGGATTTTGTAGCTGCTGGTGTTGTCTTCAAGCTCTATGCGGGTCGCAGTGTAAGTTCCTTGTGCATCCACATAGCCGTAGACTTCAAGAACTTGGTTCACCTGAACGCTGCTCAAACCCGCAGGCAAAGTCAAGTCGAACACGGTGGATGCAGTGGTGTTCACAGTTTGACCCAACACGGTCAACACGCTGCCGGTGATGGCTGACACCGGGCCTTTTATCTCACTGTGCACATAGACCTGGGTTGCATTGGAGGTGGGCAACGCGCCGTTGACGCCCGCGACCACATCATCACCGCTGACCTCAACCACCATGCCCAGTTTCAGATCGCTCTGGGCAATCGCGTTGCCAGAGTCGTCAAACACCGAGGCGTTGTCGTCTTTGTAGCGCACGCCATTGACGATGATGGAGCCAAAACCGATGATGGACCCGTAGGCGCCGGTGCCGCCGCTGCCCACACCTCCCACCAGTTCTCCGCCACCGCATGCGGCCAGCAGGGTCGCGCTGATCAAAGAAACAAACCACAGACGCCATTGGCGCCAGGTTTGTACAAGGTTGGGCAAAGAGGTGAGTGACATGGGCTGCTCCTTGGGGTCGTTAATGTGAGGGGTTATTCGGTGGGGGGCGTCATGGGCGCCGTGTAGGCATAAAAGCCGATGCGTGTGCGTTGGTTGGCGTTGTTGCCGGTGGTTTTGTCTTGTTCAATCAGTTGCTCCAGTTCGGGCACCAGGCGGGCAAACATTTCGGCCCACAGTTTGGACACCAGTGTTCTGATGGCTTGCACAGAAGGTTCAGAGAGTTCGTCGGCAAAAATGGCCTGTTCGAACTGTTCTTTTCCGTTGCCCAGCACGTTGTCAATGGCGGCTTGGAAGTGATCCCCCACGTTGTCGGCCATGAAGGCCAGCATGCGTGCAAAGTCTTGCTTGGGCACCATGGCACCGGTTTGCAGCGACACGGTGTCGTTTTTCTCATCCAG
Organism: Pseudomonadota bacterium; assembly: GCA_039798985.1. Classification (GTDB taxonomy): domain Bacteria; phylum Pseudomonadota; class Gammaproteobacteria; order Burkholderiales; family Burkholderiaceae_C; genus JBDKEX01. The sequence goes on from JBDKEX010000258.1 coordinate 1,871, forward strand.
GTCGACCATGCCCAGGCGAATCAACTCCTCCAGCAAGCTGCGGGGGTGCATGTCGCGTGTGACTGTTTGGGCCAAGCTCTCGAAGCTGGGTGCCAGGCCCTGTCTGGGCAGTTGGGTTTGCCAGCGACCGCCGTAGGCGGGATCGCTCAGCCAACGGGTGAACACTTCACCGGCAGGCCAACGGGCGGTGCTGGGTGCGCTGTGGCTGGTTTGCAGCAAGCGGGTCACTTCGCGCCGTGCCAAACCTGTGCTCGCGCTGATTCGGCTCACCATGCCGTGGGCTTGGGTGTCGGTGTGTTGGGCTTGGGCCGCGTCGACCATGGCTTGGCGCAGCGCTTCGTCCAAGTCGTTGTACGGAAGGCCGTGCGCCACCGCAAGTCGTGCTACGGGTTGTAGCAGCGTTTGCAGCGTTTGCAGCACGGCAGATTGGTTGGGTGTGTAGGCCATGGGTGAATCATAAACCATAAATGTGCAAATTGCACATTTATTTTTCAATGACCCGTTTCGGCTACAACCCTCGAACCACTTCCAGCGCGTCTTCGATGCGATCCACCGGGTAAATTTTCATGCCTTCCAACGCTTTGGTCAGGCTGGAGTCGCCTTTTTTGGGCAGGTTGGCTTTGGGCACCACCGCCACTGAAAAGCCCAACTTGGCGGCTTCTTTCAGGCGTTCTTGGCCGCGTGGGGCGGGGCGCACTTCGCCTGCGAGGCCAACTTCCCCGAACGCCAAAAACCCCTGCGGCAGCGCCTTGCCGCGAAGGCTGCTGGTGATGGCCAGCATCACGGCCAGGTCGGCTGCGGGTTCTCCTATGCGCACGCCGCCCACCGCGTTGACGAACACGTCCTGGTCCATGCAAGCCACCCCGGCATGGCGGTGCAGCACGGCCAGCAGCATGGCCAGGCGGTCGCGGTCCAGCCCCACCGAAAGGCGGCGCGGGCTGGGGCCACCGCTGTCCACCAGCGCTTGTATTTCCACCAGCATGGGCCGCGTTCCCTCCAGCGTCACCAGTACGCAGCTGCCGGGCACCGGCTGGGTGTGCTGGCTCAAAAATATGGCGCTCGGGTTGGTCACGCCCTTGAGGCCGCGCTCGGTCATGGCGAACACGCCAATTTCGTTCACCGCGCCAAAGCGGTTTTTGATGGCGCGTATCAGCCGGTAGCTGCTGTGGGTGTCGCCCTCAAAGTACAACACCGTGTCCACCATGTGTTCCAGCACCCGGGG
>JBDKEX010000259.1:0-3651 GCA_039798985.1 Pseudomonadota bacterium
GTGGCTTTTGCACCCGGCGACTGGCTGGTCTTTGGCTCGGAAACCCGGGGCTTGTCGCCCGAGTTGCGTGAACAATTCGCCCCGGCCCAGCGCATCAAGCTGCCCATGCGCGAGGGCCAGCGCAGCCTGAACCTGTCGAACGCGGTGGCGGTGACCGTGTTCGAAGCCTGGCGGCAAAACGGCTTTGCCGGCGCCAGCCCGGCACCGGGCCTGCCGACTCAGGCGTAAATGCGCACCAGCGACTCGGCCGCACACACCGGTTTGTCGCTGCCTTCGCGCTCCACCGTCACGTTCCACTGGAGCTGCAAGCCGTTGCCTTCAATGGGCGTGGCCGAATGCAAATGCAGGTGCGCGCGCAAACGGCTGCCCACCGGCACCGGCGCCATGAAGCGCACCTTGTTCAGGCCATAGTTGACCCCCATGCGGGCCGACGAAACCACGATGGTTTTGTCAAAGAACTGCGACAACAGGGACAAGGTCAGGAAGCCGTGCGCAATGGGCGCGCCAAACGGACCCTGCTTGGCCCGCTCCACATCGACGTGGATCCATTGGTGATCACCCGTGGCTTCGGCGAACTGGTTGACCTGTTGCTGGGTGATGGTCACCCACTCGGTCGCGGCCACATCCTGGCCCACGCAAGCGGCCAGATCGGCCAATGTTTGAAATGTTTTCATTTGGTTACTTTATTCACCTTGCAAAAGCCGGGCTGTCGACGAAGAGACACCACTTTGCGGTATGGTGAAAAACGACAACCACCACCCCTCTACCGCATGCCCTCTCCACCGACCCTGCTGAGCCTGACACAACAACTGATGCAACTGCCCCACAGGGTCGACCGTCACCTGTGGCTCAACGATGTGGTCCAGTGGGTGCGTGGTGACCGGCAATCGCCCGGGGAAGCGGCGGCCCGGCTGGGCCTGCTGGTCGACGCCTTGCTGGCCCGCCCCGACTTGACGACCGCCTGGCAAAGCTGGTGGCGGGCGTTTCTGGACGACACCGATCCCACGCCTTTGCTGGCCGACTTGGGTTTTGCACCGCGCACGGCGTTCATCAGCGACATGGGCCAGCGCCTGCGCATGAAGCTGTTGCCCGCCACCCCCGATACAGGCGATCTGGGTGCACTGTTCCTGTTTCTGCAGCCAGAACCTTTTGATGTGCAATGGTTGCAAGCTCTGGACGAGCACACGCTGGGCGGTTTGACGCGGCTGATGCTGCCCCAGGCCCCCACGCAAGCCCCACCGGCCTTGCAAGAGAATCTGATGGACGCGCTGACCTATTGCGTGGGCCAGATCAACGCCACAGGCCACTCGGCGGAAATCCGCACCCGCATGAGCAGTCGGGACGAGAACACCCGGCCGTTTCACGATTTGCCCATGGCGCTGGAGGTGTTTCGCCAGGCCTTGCAGCAACACGGCCCGCACAGTCAAGCCTGCCAAACGGCCGCACAAGCCCTCAAGCTGCAACTGGACCATTGCAGGCATGCGGCCTACACCGTGTATGCCCATCTGCAGGAACACGGTATTTCGGTGGGCATCGTGTTCCGGCTGCGGCAGTTGCGGCATCTGGTGATCCGCTGCAAATACCTGATGGAAGCCTTGCTCACGCACGAACCCATCCCGGCCATGCTGGCTTTGCTGGCGCACCTGGCGCAGGTCTGCCACGACAGCCGCAGCATCCGCAGCATCCGCAGCCTGTGGGCAGCCAACAGCCACATGCTGGCCGAAAAAGTGGCGCAGCGCAGCGCCGAAAACGGTGAGCACTACATCACCCGCAACGCTGTGGAATACCGACGCATGCTGGGCAAGGCACTGGGCGGTGGCGCGGTCATCGGCCTGACCACCTGGGCCAAATTCGCGATCGTGGGTCTGGCCCTCTCCCCTTTCTGGGCAGGCCTGGCTGCAGGCACCAACTACGCGATGTCGTTTGTGCTGGTCATGCTGCTGCACTGGACAGTGGCCACCAAACAACCGGCCGTGACAGCGCCCGCCATGGCCGCCAAACTCAAATCCATCGACAACGACGAAGGCGTGCAAGGCTTTGTGGACGAGGTGGCTCACCTGTTCCGGTCCCAGATTGCGGCCATTTTGGGCAACCTGCTGGCTGTGGTGCCGATGGTGTTGCTGATTTGCCTGGCGCTGACCCAACTCGGACTGGCCCCCATGGCCAACGAGGCCGAAGCCCGGTATGTGCTGTCCTCGGTCAGTTTGCTGGGCCCCACGGCCTTGTTCGCCGCCTTCACAGGCGTGCTGCTGTTTGTCTCCAGCATCGTCGCAGGCTGGGTGGAAAACGCTTTTGTGCTGCACCAGCTGGGCTCGGCTTTGCGCTACCACCCCCGCCTGCGCCGCTGGATCGGGGTGCAGCGGGCAGAACGCTTGGGTCTGTATCTGCAAAGCCATGTTTCAGGCCTGGCCGCCAACATCTCGCTGGGCTTGATGCTCGGGCTGGTGCCGGTCATTGCCCAATTTTTTGGACTGGGTCTGGACGTCCGGCACGTGACCCTCTCGGCCGGTCAAATCGCCGCAGCAGCGTTCACGCTGGGCCTGCCCGCACTCGGCACACCGGCCTTCAGCTGGGCCTTGGCGGGCTTGCTCGTGATTGGCCCGCTCAACCTGGGCGTGAGTTTTTACCTGGCCTTCCGCGTGGCCTTGACCTCACAAAGTGTCAGCATGGCCAACCGGGGGCGCATCCGCCAAGCCATTGTGCAGCGCATCCGCACACAACCGATGTCGTTCCTGCGGCCACCCGCACCTGCTGCGGCATCAGAGGTCTGAGTTCGAAGCGTCCGTTCGCATCTGCATCAGTTCGGCCCGCAAACGGGCCAATTCGGCGCGGTAGTTTTCAGCGTCGCCGTAATCGGCAAAGCCGTGGTAGTGCGCATGCGTTTGCATCATGCGACGTGCGTGCTTGATCGGGCACCAGTATTTTTCGGTCAATCCCACCACCTCACGGCCATAGGCCATCAAGCCATTGCCATACGAGCAGTAGGCGCAGTTGATTTTTTCCAGCCAGTTCAAATAGGCCAGGTGCGTGCGGTCGTACACAAAATAGTCCGAGCGCTTGACGCGGGGAATGCCGCACAGGGGAAAGCAGACCCATTGGTAGAGCGTGACAAACGCGTCAAGCAGCAGCATGGGCAAGAGCACCGGGTAAATGAAGGGCACACACAACACATGCCGCCACTCGGCCGTGAGCACATAAGCGAGCAAGCCCTCCTTGAAGCGCTTTTGCTGCGCCAGCACCTCTTTTTCAAAACGCACCTTGTGTTCTTCAAAATCGGCCTGCCACTGTTGTCGGCGGCTTTTGGCTTCTTGCTCAATGGCCGCTTCCAGCTGCTGAATGCGGTCCAGAAATTCCTGAATTTTGGGGTTCATGGGGCCTCCTAGGGCGAACGCAGATGGACAAAGGGCGAGGCCATCGGCTTCACTTGACTTGCGTCAAAACGCGCCCGCATGAGCACCCGCAAACTGAGCGATGACCATGGCAATCGATCATCCACCCGATCACCTTAACACCGCACCAGGCTTGACCACAGCCCAAGCCCAAGTGCGGCTGGCCGCGGATGGCCCGAACGAAGTGGCGCAGGGCACGCGTCGCTCCGTTTGGCGACGCCTGGCCGACATGCTGCGCCAACCCATGTTCGCCTTGCTGGTC
>JBDKEX010000260.1:0-9339 GCA_039798985.1 Pseudomonadota bacterium
TCAGGCTTTGCTCTGCTTTGATGGTGTCACCCACCTTGACCAACAGCTCAATCACCGCCACTTCGTCGAAGTCGCCAATATCGGGAACTTGTATGTCTATCAATGCCATGAAAGTCTCCGATTACAGCAACACACGGCGGAAGTCGCCGAGGATCTGGCCCAGGTAGGCGTTGAAGCGAGCCGCAGCCGCGCCATCGATCACGCGGTGGTCCCAGGTCAGCGACAGGGGCAACATCAGGCGCGGCTGGAAGGCTTTGCCGTCCCACTTGGGTTCCATATTGCTCTTGCAAACACCCAAAATAGCCACCTCAGGTGCGTTGATGATGGGCGTAAAGTAGCGGCCACCAATGCCGCCGAGAGACGAGATGGTGAAGGTGGCGCCGCTCATGTCAGCAGGGCCCAATTTGCCATCGCGGGCCTTCTTGGCCAGTTCGCCCATTTCCTGGCTGATCTGCAGCACACCTTTTTTGTCGGCGTCTTTGATCACAGGGACCACCAGGCCGTTGGGCGTGTCGGCTGCAAAACCGATGTGGTAGTACTGCTTGTAGACCAGCGCATCGCCGTCCAGCGAGCTGTTGAACTCGGGGAATTTTTTGAGCGCGGCCACGCAGGCCTTGATGAGGAAGGCCAGCATGGTGACCTTGACGCCAGACTTCTCGTTTTCCTTGTTGGTGGACACGCGGAAGGCTTCGAGGTCAGTGATATCGGCGTCGTCGTGGTTGGTGACGGCGGGAATCATCACGGCGTTGCGCAAGAGGTTGGCACCGCTGATCTTCTTGATGCGGCCCAGTTCTTTGCGTTCGATCGGGCCGAACTTGGCAAAGTCCACCTTGGGCCACGGAATCAGGCCGAGCTCGGAACCGCCGCCGCCCCCAGCAGGCGCCTTGGCAGCTTGGGCCAGGGTCTGGATGGCACCGGCCATGACCGACTTGGTAAAGCTTTGCACGTCGTTGAGAACAATGCGGCCCTTGGCGCCAGAGCCCTTGACCTCGGCCAGTGGCACGCCCAGCTCGCGCGCAAATTTGCGCACCGAGGGTGATGCATGCGGCAAACCCAACGCAGGGGTGGCGGTAGGGTTGTGAGCCGGTGCGGCAGCACTGGGCACAGCTGCAACCGCCGGGGCAGTTGCGGCAGCGGGTGCCGGTGCGGAAGCTGGAGCTGCAACAGACGCCGCAACAGACGCCGCAACAGGTGCTGCTGCCGGTGCGGCTCCTGCAGCGCCTTCCAAAACAGCCAGCAAGTCACCGATGTTGACCTTGTCGCCCACCTTGACCTTGAGTTCCTTGAGCACGCCCGCATGCGACGACGGAATCTCCATCGAAGCTTTGTCGGATTCCACCGTGATCAGGCTTTGCTCCACCTTGATGGTGTCACCCGGCTTGACAAACACCTCAATCACAGCCACGTCTTTGAAGTCACCGATGTCGGGCACCAACACCTGCACCGGGCCTGAAGCTGCAACGGGGGCCGAAACGGCCACAGGCGCAGGCGCTGCTTGCACTGCAGCAGCCGGAGCCGGGGCTGGCGCCGCCACAGCGGCAGCGCCTTCGCCAGCCACTTCCAGCATCAACACCACCGAACCTTCTTTGACCTTGTCACCCAAATTCACTTTCAATTCCTTGACCACACCGGCGTGGCTGCTGGGAATCTCCATGGAAGCCTTGTCAGATTCCACTGTGATGAGGGATTGCTCGGCCTTGACCGAATCGCCGGGTTTGACCAACAGCTCAATCACCGCCACTTCGTCGAAGTCGCCAATGTCGGGTACCTTGATTTCTACGATTGCCATGTTGTTGTCTCCGGTCAGGCGTACAGCGGGTTCACTTTGTCGGCGTTGATGCCGTACTTCTTGATGGCTTCAGCCACCTTGGCCACGGGCATCTTGCCTTCGTCGGCCAGGGCGCGCAAAGCAGCCACCACAATGTAGTGCCGGTTGACTTCGAAGTGCTCGCGCAGCTTGCTGCGGAAGTCGCTGCGGCCAAAGCCGTCGGTGCCCAACACGCGGTAGGCGCGGCCTGCCGGAATGAAGGGGCGGATTTGTTCGGCATACGCCTTCATGTAGTCGGTGGAAGCCACCACCGGGCCGGTGCTGCTGCCCAACTGCTGTGCCACAAACGGCACGCGTGGGGTTTCCAGCGGGTGCAACAGGTTCCAGCGGTCAGCGTCTTGGCCGTCGCGGGTCAGTTCGTTGAAGCTGGGGCAGCTCCACACATCGGCTTGCACACCCCAGTCGTTGGCCAGCAGGGCCTGCGCGGCAATGCTTTCGCGCAGGATGGTGCCCGAGCCAAGCAACTGCACCCGTTTATCGCCTTCTGCACCGGTCTTGCACAGGTACATGCCCTTGATGATTTGCTCTTCCGTGCCAGCCGTAAGGCCGGGCATGGCGTAGTTTTCGTTCAGCAGGGTGAGGTAGTAGAAAACGTTCTCTTGCCTCTCGACCATGCGCTTCAGGCCATGGTGCAAGATCACCCCCACTTCGTGCGCAAAGGTGGGGTCGTAGCTGATGCAGTTGGGAATGGTGCCCGCCATGATGTGGCTGTGGCCGTCTTCGTGCTGCAGGCCTTCGCCGTTCAGCGTGGTACGGCCAGACGTGCCGCCCAACAAGAAGCCGCGTGCCTGCATGTCGCCCGCCGCCCAGGCCAGATCGCCAATTCGCTGGAAACCGAACATGGAGTAGTACACATAGAACGGCACCATGATGCGGTTGCTGGTGCTGTAGCTGGTGGCCGCCGCAATCCAGCTGCTCATACCGCCGGCTTCGTTGATGCCTTCTTGCAGGATCTGGCCCCCTTTGTCTTCCTTGTAGTACATCACTTGGTCTTTATCAACCGGTGTGTACTGCTGGCCCAAGGGGTTGTAAATACCCACTTGGCGGAACAAGCCTTCCATACCGAAGGTGCGGGCTTCGTCCACCAAAATGGGCACCACGCGCGGGCCCAGGGCCTGGTCACGCAGCAGTTGCGTCAAAAAGCGCACATAGGCTTGCGTGGTGGAAATTTCGCGGCCTTCTGCGGTGGGGTCCAACACGGCCTTGAAGGTTTCCAAAGCGGGCACGGTGAAGCTCTCGTCGGCCTTCACACGGCGCTTGGGCAGGTAACCACCCAGGGCCTTGCGGCGCTCGTGCAGGTACTGCATTTCGGGCGTGTCGTCGGCGGGCTTGTAAAACGGAATCTTGGGCAGCTCGCTGTCCGGGATCGGAATGTTGAACCGGTCGCGTATGTACTTGACGTCTTCGTCGGTGAGCTTTTTGGTCTGGTGAACCGTGTTTTTGCCTTCACCGGCCTTGCCCATGCCAAAACCTTTCACGGTTTTGATCAGCAACACCGTCGGCTGGCCCTTGTGGTTCACAGCGCGGTGGTAAGCGGCGTACACCTTTTGCGGGTCGTGGCCGCCTCGCTTGAGGTTCCAAATTTCGTCGTCGCTCATGTGCGCGACCAACTCCAGTGCTTTGGGGTCACGGCCAAAGAAATGCTTGCGCACGTACGCGCCGTCGTTGGCTTTGAACGACTGGTAGTCGCCGTCCAGCGTTTCCATCATGATCTTGCGCAGGGCGCCATCTTTGTCGCGGGCCAGCAAACTGTCCCACTCTTTGCCCCACAAGCACTTGATCACGTTCCAGCCGGCACCCCGGAATTCGCCTTCCAGCTCCTGGATGATTTTGCCGTTGCCGCGCACCGGGCCGTCCAGGCGCTGCAGGTTGCAGTTGATGACGAAAATCAGGTTGTCCAAGCCTTCACGGGCGGCCAAACCGATGGCGCCCAACGATTCGGGTTCGTCCATTTCGCCGTCGCCACAGAACACCCACACCTTGCGGTTTTCGGTGTTGGCAATGCCGCGGGCGTGCAGGTACTTTAAAAAGCGGGCCTGGTAAATCGCCATCAGCGGGCCCAGGCCCATGGACACGGTGGGGAACTGCCAAAACTCGGGCATCAGCTTGGGGTGCGGGTAGCTGGAGAGGCCCTTGCCGTCCACTTCCTGGCGGAAGTTCAACAGCTGGTCTTCGGTGAGGCGGCCTTCCAGGTAGGCACGGGCGTAAACGCCGGGCGACACGTGGCCCTGTATGTACAGGCAATCACCGCCGTGGCCTTCGCTCTCGGCGTGCCAGAAGTGGTTGAAGCCGGCACCAAACATGTGGGCCAGCGACGCAAAGGAACCGATGTGACCGCCCAGATCACCGCCGTCTTCGGGGTTGTGCCGGTTGGCCTTGACCACCATTGCCATGGCGTTCCAGCGCATGTAGGCGCGAAGCCGCTCTTCGATCTCGATGTTGCCAGGGCAGCGCGCCTCTTCGGTCGGCTCGATCGTGTTCACGTAACCGGTGTTGGCCGAGAACGGCATGTCAATGCTGTTTTCCCGAGCTTCCTCCAACAGCTGTTCGATGATGAAATGGGCGCGGTCGGGGCCCTCTTTTTCAATAACAGCTTTGAGGGCATCCAGCCACTCGCGGGTTTCTTGGTGATCGGTATCGGGCGCGGCGGTACCTGCTGCCTGAGAGGGGCTGACAGACATGTTGTCTCCTGTGTTGAACCAATTGATTTAAGTGACTTTGTCACCGTGCTGCCGAGTTTCGCATGTTTTTTTTAAAATTTCAATATGTGCTTTTAGTTTTTATATTGTGAAATATATTGTCGATCACTTATGCTCGCTCCTCTACACTTGAGGGATGTCGCTTGCACGCATTTTTCCCCGCCTGAGCCTACAGGCACAGCCTCAGCACTGGTGGTTGCGCTGGTGGCGCCGTTTGCCACCGGCACACCAAGACCGCTTCGCCATGCTGGGGCCCTTGCTCAGCGTGATGCTGTTTTTGGCCGCCATCGTCTCCAGCATCACCTACTTCACGCTCGAGGAACGCGAACGCGAACAAGAGGCCGTGACTCGCGACGTGGAATACGCGCAGCAACGTTTGCGCCTGCGCCTGCTGGAACGACAAGAACAATTGATGCGCTTGGCCCGCGATTTGGCCAACAAAGAAATCGACAAGGCTGAATTCGCGTTCCAAAGCGAGTCGTTGATCAGCCAATACCCTGAACTGCTGGCCATAACCTGGCTGGACATGCGGCGCGAGGTGGTCAGCCCCCATGTTTCGCCGAGCGCCCCCAATGCGCTCCAACGCAACAAAGGGCAGTTGTTGCCGGCCTCGGAAACCGAGGGCAATTTCGAGCTGGCGCGTGACCTGCGGCAACCCATTTACAGCCGCCCCATGGGCGAAGACGCCAACAACAAACGGTTGCTCTTGATCGTTCCCATAGAGGCGCAAAGCAAATTTGTTGGCGCCTTGATGGGCGAATACTCGATCGACGGATTGCTCCGCTTTGGTGTGCCACCCGAGGTCATGTCCAGGTATGCGGTCGCGTTGGTGGACGACAAAGACGAGGTGTTGGCAGGCGCGTTGCCCGATGAAAAACCCAACGCCATCCAGCGCTTGCCATGGTCGGCCAAACCCAGGTCTTACGAAGTGCCCGTGTCACCGGTTGGAAACAGCCTGATCCTGAAGGCCCGGGGCTATCGCACCTCGCAAGATCCGATGGGGCAGGCGTTTTTTTGGACGGTGGGCGCGCTCAGCACCCTGACCGTGTGGACGCTTTGGGGAACCTGGCGGCACACCAAAAGGCGCATTCAGGCCCAGCAAGCCTTGTTGGCCGAGACCAACTTCAGGCGCGCCATGGAAAACTCCATGCTCACGGGCATGCGGGCCCTCGACATGGAAGGCCGCATCACCTACGTGAACCCAGCCTTTTGCAGCATGACCGGCTGGACAGAAACACAACTCATGGGCTGCACAGCCCCTTTCCCCTACTGGCCAGAACGCGACCACGATGTGTTGCTGGCCCGGCTCCAAGACGAACTCAGCGGCCGCTCCACCCCGGGCGGTTTTGAAGTGGCGGTCAAGCGCAAAGACGGCAGCATTTTTTTCGCTCGCATGTACGTGTCACCGCTGATCGACCCCAACGGCCAGCAAGCCGGTTGGATGACGTCGATGACCGACATCACCGAACCCAAACGAATCCGCGAAGAGCTGACCGCTTCGTACGAGCGTTTCATCACGGTGATGGACAGTATGGACGCCTCGATTTCGGTGGCGCCCATGGGGAGCACCGAACTGCTGTTTGCCAACAAAACCTACCGCACCTGGTTTGGACTGCAGGGCCAAGGCCACCACCAACTGATTGAACTGGCGGGCATTTTGAGCGGCGATGGAACCGAAGACAACAACGACGCAGTGGACATGTTTGCCGGGCTGCCACTGGACTCCTTGCTGGACGCGGTGGCCGAAAACGCCGAGGTTTATTTGACCCAACAAGACAAGTGGCTGGAAGTGCGAACCCGTTACCTGACTTGGGTGGATGGACGTTTGGCGCAAATGGTGATTGCCAGCGACATATCGCCGCGCCGGCACGCGGAAGTTTTAGCAGCCCAACAAGCAGAGCGTGCGCAAACCGCCAGCCGCCTGATCACCATGGGCGAAATGGCTTCGAGCGTGGCGCACGAGTTGAACCAACCGCTCACCGCCATCAGCAACTACTGCAGCGGCATGATTTCGCGCATTGAGCGCCAGCAGCTGCCAACAGAAGACTTGCTGAGCGCCTTGGAAAAGACCGCCAAACAAGCGCAGCGGGCGGGGCAAATCATCCAGCGAATACGCGCGTTTGTGAAGCGCAGTGAACCCAACCCCACCTTGTCAGACGTGGCCAACATGGTGGCCAACGCAACCGAGTTGGCTGAAATTGACCTTCGGCGCCACCAGGTGCGGTTGAGCACCTATGTGGCCGCCCGCCTGCCCAAACTGATGGTGGACCCGATCTTGATAGAACAGGTGCTGATCAACCTGGTGAAGAACGGCGGAGAAGCCATCGTTCAAGCGCAACGGCCGATTGCCCAACGGCAGGTTGAATTGCGTGTCACCCCCAAACGCGCCGACGACCAGGACGTGGTGGAATTTTGTGTGCAAGACACGGGCAACGGCATTCCACCCGGCATGCTCGAGCGAATATACGAAGCCTTCTACAGCACCAAATCTGAGGGCATGGGCATCGGTCTGAAACTGTGCCGCTCCATCGTTGAATCACACCACGGCAGGCTGCGTGCCCGAAACCTCTACAATGGCGACGAAGTCGTGGGTTGCGAGTTTTGCTTTTGGATTCCTGCAGGGCACTTGCCAGATGCGGGCCGTGTTGCACAAGGATGAAACCAGCAAAGCGCCAACTGAATAAGAAAGAGCGAGATGAGTTTGATTCCCAAAAAAGGCACGGTTTATGTGGTGGACGACGATGAAGCCGTCCGCGATTCTCTGCAGTGGCTGCTGGAAGGCAAAGACTACAGAGTTCGCTCTTTTGAATCGGCCGAATCGTTCCTGAGCCGTTTTGACCCACGCGAAGTCGCCTGCCTGATTGCCGACATACGCATGAGCGGCATGAGCGGCATGGAACTTCAAGACCGCCTGATGGAGCGTCAGTCGCCTCTGCCCATCGTGTTCATCACCGGGCATGGCGATGTGCCCATGGCGGTGGAATCCATGAAAAAAGGCGCCTTGGACTTCATACAAAAACCGTTCAACGAAAACCAGCTCTTGCAGCTGGTTGAAACCATGCTCGACAAAGCGCGGGATGTGTTTGCCATTTTCCAGCAAGCGGCCAGTCGTGATGCCTTGCTCTCCAAACTCACCTCCCGTGAAGCGCAAGTGCTGGAACGAATTGTGGCCGGCAGATTGAACAAACAAATCGCTGATGACCTGGGCATCAGCATCAAAACCGTGGAAGCGCACCGAGCCAACATCATGGAAAAGCTCAACGCCAACACGGTGGCCGATTTGCTCAAAGTGGCGCTCGGGCAAACACCCGCCAAGGCTTGAGTCGCGACCCCTCATATCCCATTTTCACCATTTCACATGTCTGCCCAATTGATTGATGGCGTAGCTTTGTCTCGCCAGTTGCGTACGGAAGTCACCGAGCGCGTTGCCAAACTGAAAACCCAGGGCGTGACGCCGGGTCTGGCTGTGATCCTGGTGGGCGACAACCCAGCCAGCCAGGTGTACGTGCGCAACAAGGTCAAAGCCTGCGAAGACACCGGGATGCATTCGGTTCTGGAACGCCACCCCGCCGACATGACCGAAGCCATGCTGCTGGAGCGTGTGCGCGCACTGAACAACGACCCAACCATACACGGCATATTGGTACAACTGCCTTTGCCCGCACACATGGACGCCAACCGTGTGATTGAAACCATTTCGCCTGACAAAGACGTGGACGGTTTTCACGTGGGCAGCGCGGGTGCGCTGATGGTGGGGCAGCCTGGTTTTTGGCCCTGCACACCCTACGGCTGCATGAAAATGCTGGAAAGCATAGGCTACAACCTGCGCGGCAAACACGCGGTGGTTATTGGCCGCAGCAACATTGTTGGCAAACCCATGGCGTTGATGTTGCTCCAGCAAAATGCCACCGTCACCATTTGCCACAGCGCCACAACCGATTTGAAGGCGATGACGCTGCAGGCCGACGTGATTGTGGCCGCCGTGGGCAAACGCAATGTGCTGACCGCCGATATGGTCAAACCCGGCGCAGTGGTTTTGGATGTGGGAATGAACCGCGACGATGCTGGCAAACTCTGCGGCGACGTGGACTTTGAAGGTGTGCGCCAAGTGGCTGGCTACATCACACCGGTACCGGGCGGTGTGGGGCCCATGACCATTACCATGTTGATGGTCAACACCTTGGAATCAGCCGAACGCGGTGTTCAAGGCTGATGTACGCATTGCGTTACCCAAAAAGCGCCCCAGAGGGCGCTTTTTTATTGCTCGGTTGCAGGGTTGAAAGCGCACACCCAGAACACCCGCAACGCACAAAGCCACTGCAGCAGCACCAAAACCGAGCCCAACCCATGCCAGACCCGCAAATTGCCGCCGTTCTGCCTGGCGGTAACAATTTGCTCGGCCACGCCCCATTCCTGCACCAAACCTGCCAGCGCGGCCAACAACAACCAGGGCACCGCCGCCTTCAAAGGGCGTTGCCTGCCAAAACGCGCCAAGACCAACAAAACCAAGCCAGCCGCCACAGAACATCCTGCCACCACCGAAAACAGCTTGGCCGCCACTTGCCCTGCCACAGCCGGGTTGCCCAGAGAGTGGAACAACAGTGGCACGGCCACAAATGCCAGGCCGGTTACCACGCCCCACCACAAACCCGCCAGCAAAACGGGTACCCGATAAAGCAGCACCACCGGCGATTTCATAAGCAATCAGACGTACTGAACCGCCACAATTTCGTAGCGTTTCACACCGCCGGGGGCTTGCACTTCTGCCACATCCCCCTCTTCCTTGCCTATCAGGGCCCGGGCAATGGGGCT
>JBDKEX010000261.1:0-2564 GCA_039798985.1 Pseudomonadota bacterium
GGAAAATCCAGTTCTGCCAAGCGGTGAGTCGGCCAAAAATGCGGGTGAACATGTTCTCTTGCTGAGCAAAGCGCAGGTTGGCTTCCAGGCCCGTCAAAGCGTCGGGCGACATGGCGGCACGCTCTTCCAGCGCCAGGCGAATTTCATCGGCCCAATCAATGTCGTCGGTGGCGGATGTCACCAAGCCCAAAGCATGGGCGGCATCGCCGTCCAGCGGCTTGCCAGCGGCAGAACGTGCGGCTTCCATGGGACCTGCTTCTTCGTAGAAACGGCGGGCCAGGCGCGATTGGCCATTGACCATGGGGTAGAAGCCAAAATTGAACTCGTTGAGCTGCAGGTTGGGTTGTTGCTCAGGCTGGTCGGGCAACACCAGCATGTAGGTGCGGTCCGCGCAGAAAGCGAGTTCGGCCAAGGTCCCAACGAAGCAGGAACCAGACTCGATCAAGGCAAACAAGCTGCGGCTGGACACGTCCAGGCGCGCGAGTGTGCGGCGCAACATGCCAATGGTTTCGTTCACCAACCAATGGTCTTTGTGGGCCAGCATCACAGCGTCTGCAGCCAACACGGCAGCGGCATCGCCTGCGGTTTTCAGCACCCAGGTGCCAATTTCCAGCTCGTTGGTGCGCATGTGCAAAATGGCATCGTCCAGCTCGCGAACCATTTCCAGCGGGTACCACTTGACACCGGCAGCCATCACTCCGGCAATGTCGGTGGGTTGGGCGGCGGTGGGTGCCTTGACGGTGAAGGTGGCCAAGCGCTTGGCACGGTCAATTTCAACCGTGACATGGGTGTAGCTGAGCTGGTCGGCACCGATGGTGCGGTTCAAGGGGGTCAGCGTCACGCCTTGGGCGCCGGCGCCCGGGCGGGTGCTGTTGGCGCTCAATTTGGCGGCACGCTCGCGCACCACTTGCTGGAACACGGCGGGCTTGGCCACCGCATCCACCAAACGCCAGTCCACGGCTTTTTGGCCGCGCACACCTTCCACGCTGGTGCAGAAAATATCCGCCAAGTCGTGGCGCACGTGGCGCTTGTCGGTCACACGGGTCAAGCCGCCCGTGCCTGGCAACACGCCCAGCAGCGGCACTTCGGGCAAGCTGACGCTGGACGAGCGGTCGTCCACCAAAACGATGTCGTCGCAGGCCAAAGCCAGTTCGTAACCCCCGCCGGCGCAGGCGCCGTTGAGGCCAGCCACAAACTTCAGACCAGAGTATTTGGACGAATCTTCAATGCCGTTGCGGGTTTCGTTGGTGAATTTGCAAAAGTTCACTTTCCAACCGTGGGTGGACAGGCCCAACATGAAAATATTGGCGCCGGAACAGAAAATGCGGTCACGCAAACTGGTCACCACCACGGACTTGACTTCAGGGTGTTCGAAGCGGATGCGCTGCAGGGCATCGTGCAACTCAATGTCAACCCCCAAGTCGTAGCTGTTGAGCTTGAGTTTGTAGCCCGGGCGCAGGCCCGCGTCTTCGTTGATGTTGAGGGCCAGCGTGGCCACTTCACCGTCAAACGACAAATTGACGTGCTTGTATTGGGCTGGGCTGGTTTGGTACTCAACCACGGGGTTGTTGCTCATGGGGGTCTCCTGCTGTTGGGGGCAATCGGTCACACAAAGTGGGGTTTTGGGGCTTCAGGTTTGCAGTCAACTGCTTGCTCACCGTTCAAAACCGCCGTTGTGTGAATTATTATGCACATTTACACATGAAGTAAAGTGCATTTCATCTCAGAATACTAAGTATTTACCCTAGGTTGCCATTTGCAGAAGCTGGCGCACCTTGTGTCGCAACAAATCAAAACTCCGGTCCAAATCTTGCGCGCTGGTGTTGAGACTCAAATCGGCTTTGGAGTAAAACGCCGAGCGGCCTTCCAAAATTCGCTTCAAATCCTCCAACGCCTCCCGGCTGGCAGCCATGGGCCGCATATCGCCCTGGGCCGCCACCCGACCCAGGTGGTCTTGCGGTTCGGCTTGCAACCAAACCGTGCTGCAATGCGCCAGCAACAAGTTGAAATTGGCGGAATCCGCCACCAACCCACCCGGGGTGGCAATGACCACCTCGGGGTAAATTTGTATCGCCTCTTCCAGCGCGCGGCGCTCGTAGCGGCGGTACGCGTTGGTGCCATACAGGTTGTGAATTTCGCTGATGCTGCAACCCGCAAACTGTTCGATTTCACGGCTCAGCTCTATGAACGGGTAGCCCAAATCATCGGCCAGCTTCTGCCCCAACGTGGACTTGCCGGCTCCGCGCAAGCCAATCAGGGCCACGCGCGCCTGGCGGCCGGGCACATCAACGCCGCTGCCAAACAAGTCCACCAAATTCAAGCGCGCGCGCCGCAAATCGGCCTCGCTTTTGGACTGCAACAGTTCGCGAATCAGCAACCACTCGGGCGAAGAAGTGGTGACATCGCCCAACAGCTCGGCCAATGAACATTGCAGCGCTTGGGCCACCTGCAACAGCACCAAAATAGACGCATTGCCAGTGCCGTATTCAAGGTTGGCCAAATGCCTTTCAGACACCTCAGCGGCCATGGCCACGGCCTTGCGCGTCATGCCTTTGCGGGAACGC
>JBDKEX010000262.1:0-4991 GCA_039798985.1 Pseudomonadota bacterium
TGGTTCTTGAGGTGACCGTACCAAGCAAACGTCATGAACACGTTTGAGGCAACCAGCAAACCCACCGTTTGCACCGACACCGGCAACTGTTGCAGCCAAGCCCACATGTTCTGGTCTTACAAAAGGCTCAAAGCCCACATCACCGCAGGCAGCGTGAGAACTGCCAACACCGTGGACACCCCCATGGCGGCGGTGGTCAATTCTTGCGCCACGCCGTAACGCTGGGCAAACAAAAACACATTGGCTCCAATGGGCAGCGCGGCCGCCACAACCATGACCGTAAGCGGCAACCCACGAATGCCAAACACCCAAGCACTGCACACCACCAACAGCGGCAAAACCAGATTTTTTGACCCCGCCAACCACAACGCCGCCGCTTTTTGCCCCTTGAGTGGGGTGCGTGCAAGACTCACCCCCACCAGCACGAGCGCCAAGGGCCCAAAGGCGTTGCCCAGCAATTGCAACGGCTTGTCCACCACCAAAGGCAGCGACCAACCGGTTTGGGCAAACAGGAGCCCACAACCAATGGGCAAGGGAATGGGGTGAATCAAGGCCCCTTTTACGGCCGACCACAGGGTGGCCAGTATGGAGGCGCCGCCCTGCCCCAGCTTCATTTGTGCCAACTCCAGCGTCACCGAACCCAGCGTCAGCAAGGTCAAGGCATGCACTGACACCAGGGTCAACAAAGTGACCAAACCCGCCTTGCCGTAAGCCAACTCGACCAACGTTATGCCAATCATCACCATGTTCGAGAACACGCCTGACAACGCCAAAACCACGCTGCGCGGATTGAAACCCCGCACCGCCACTGAAACGGCCCACCAACCAACAGCCGCCGAAAAGTAGGCAGCCACGGGTCGCAGGTCGAGCGCCTCAAACCGAACCGCGCTCATGGTACGAAACAACAACGCTGGAATAAGAACCAAAAACACCAAATTCGACAAATCCTTGACGGATTCACCCCTTATCCAGTCCAGGCGCCCGGCAACAAAACCCGCTGCCGCGAGCAAAAACACCGGCGTCAATGCTGCCACCACCGGCTGATCAAACCAGTTCATGACCCGCCTTGCCTGGGTTCCGTTGCCCAAGACGCAAATTTTTGCTGCAACTTACCCACCTTGGGAGCTGCCACCATGCGGCAGTACCCCTGCTCGGGGTGTTGTTCGTAGTAGTCTTGGTGGTAGCTCTCGGCGGCCCAGCAGTTGCCCAACATCGCTACTTCGGTTACCACGGGATTTGGCCACAGCGCAGACGCGTTCAGCGCTTTGACGTAGGAAGACACCCGCTCCAATTGGGCGTTGCTGGTGCAGTACACCCCACTGCGGTACTGCGTGCCCACATCATGCCCTTGGCGGTTCAACGTGGTGGGGTCGTGCGTGGCAAAAAATATGTCCAAGATCACCTCCAGGTCAACCGTGGTTGGATCGAAATCCAGAACGATAGCCTCGGCATAACCTGTTTGGCCGGTGCACACAGCTTCGTAATCTGGCCTGGGCCCAAGGCCGTTGACGTAGGACGACACCACGCGCTGCACACCCCGCACGCGGTTGAATACCGCGTGGGTGCACCAGAAACAGCCGCCGGCCAACACCACAGTTTCAATGTCAGTCATGGATTCAACACTCCATATGGGAAAGGATAGGCTACCTTGTTTTGCTTCACCTTGAGTGCGGTATAGTTAATAACCAATTGGTCATTAAGATGCCACTCACGCAACCCGCCAGTCGCAAACGCCGCAAAGAAGCACGCCCCGGCGAGCTGCTGGATGCAGCCTTGAACTTGTTTGTTCAAAAAGGTTACGCTGCCACCCGGGTGGACGAAGTGGCGAAAGCCGCCGGTGTGTCAAAAGGTACCTTGTTTTTGTACTTTCCCAGCAAAGAAGAATTGTTCAAGGCGGTTGTTCGAAAAAACATCTCCGAAAGACTGGCGACTTGGCAAGCTGAATTTGAACACTTTGACGGCAACACAGCCGACATGGTCCGCTGCGCTTTGCAACAATGGTGGAACTCGATCGGGGCCACAGAGGCTTCGGGCATCAGCAAATTGGTGATGACTGAAGCCAGCCATTTTCCAGAAATCGCTTCCTTTTACCGCCAAGAAGTCATTGAGCCGGGGTTTGCGCTGCTGCGAAAAATTGTGGAACGGGGCATTTCCCGTGAAGAATTTGAGCCGATTGACCTGGAATACGGTGTGTACGGGCTGGTGTCGCCCATGATTTTTTTGATCATGTGGAAGCACGGCTTGAGTGCCTGCGCCCACCCCATCAGCGCGATCGACCCCAGCGTGTTTGTTCAAAGGCAAACAGAGTTGTTGCTGTCAGGGCTAGTACGCCGCCCCAAAACTGCGGCAGACAACCCGGTTAAGTAAAATAGATCAGAATCGGCTAATATACCCACCGGAGTATCAAAATGACCACCGACACCGCAAAATTCGACTTTGACAAAGCCCGCTTCAACATGATTGAGCAACAAATCCGCCCCTGGGAGGTTTTGGATGCCGGCGTTTTGGCGTTGCTCAACGAAGTCAAGCGAGAGGATTTTGCGCCAGCGGCCCTGCGCACGGTCGCGCTGGTTGACATGGAATTGCCCTTGAGCACCCCGGCCCAAGAAGGGCAAAGCATGTTAGCTCCCAAGGTTGAAGCACGCACCATACAAGAGCTTGCCCTGCAACCGCACGAAACAGTGCTGGAAATTGGCACGGGGTCGGGCCACATGGCGGCAATGATGGCCAAACTCTGTGCCAAAGTGGTCACGGTGGAAATAGATGGCAGCTTGGCCCAGCAAGCGCAAGAGAACCTGCGCTCTGCCGGTGTGAGCAATGTGGAAGTCCGCCATGCCGACGCTACGGCACAGCGATTTGCCGCCTGCCAACAAGGTGCACCGTTCGATGCGATTGTGCTCAGCGGATCTGTGGCAGAGGTGCCCAGCTCTATGTTGGAC
The DNA here is from genome assembly GCA_039798985.1 of Pseudomonadota bacterium. Classification (GTDB taxonomy): domain Bacteria; phylum Pseudomonadota; class Gammaproteobacteria; order Burkholderiales; family Burkholderiaceae_C; genus JBDKEX01. Next base: position 2,940 of record JBDKEX010000262.1, read on the forward strand.
TTGCTGAAAGACGGCGGCAGATTGTTTGCTGTAGTGGGCGATGAGCCGGTGATGCGGGCCACAGTGATCCGCCGCACAGGCCCTGCCAGCTTTCACACGGTTCAACCGTGGGATATTTCGACCGCTCGCCTGAAAAACTTCCCAGAACCTTCTGCCTTCAGGTTTTAAGAACAGAAAGTTTCTATGATTCAATCCATACGCCCTTCGCAAATCGGTCAGTGGCTGGAGCAGTGCACCCAAGCGGACGCTGATTGCAAACCTGTGGTGCTGGACGTGCGGGAGCCCTGGGAGTTTCAAACTGCGAGCGTCAAGGCAGAAGGTTTTGAACTGTTGCAAATACCCATGAACACGGTTCCCGCCAGGGTGCATGAGATCGACCGCAGTACCCCACTGGCTTGCTTGTGCCACCATGGTGGGCGCAGCGCACAGGTTGCGCAATTTTTAATGAACCAGGGTTATGACAATGTGGTCAATATCCATGGGGGCATTAATGCGTGGTCCAGCGAAGTGGACCCGACTGTTCCCCGGTATTGAACCCTTTTTCAGCCCCGAAACCACCCCAAAAAAGCCAGGATGCACCCTATGTTCGCCCGACAATCGCTGAAGAAAATGAATGCCTCTGGCGCGCAGTGCAAACGAATCACGGTTGGGCTGCCCTGGGGCGCTCAGACCGCGGTGGCGGTGGCGTGCTTGGTTTCGGCCTCGTTTGTCCATGCGCAAAGCCTGGCAGCGCTGTACGAAGCAGCCAAGGCCTATGACGCCACTTTTCTGTCTGCGCAAACCCAGTTTGGCGCCAACCAAGCCAAAGCAGAGCAAGCGCGGGCCGGCTTGCTGCCAATTGCCGCCTTGACTGCAGATGCGTTCTTGAACAACCGAGACAGCAGCGCCAATGCCCTTGACAGCAGTTTCAACAACCAGACTTTGAAACTCGCGGGCAATCAACCTTTGTACCGGCCCGGCAACAAAATCTCTTTTGAACAAGCACAAAAGTCCCTGGAAATTGCACAAGCGCAGTTGCAAGCCGCCGAACAAGACCTGATTGTTCGAACCGCTCAAGCTTATTTTGATGTTCTGGCAAGTGAAGACAACTTGACGTTCGTGAAGGCCCAAAAATCGGCTGTTTCAGAACAATTGGCGGCAGCCAAACGCAATTTCGAGGTCGGCACATCCACGATCACCGACACCCGCGAAGCGCAAGCGCGATTTGACTTGGTGAACGCCCAAGAAATTGCCGCTGAAAACGAGGCAAGGGTCAAAAAACTGGCCCTAGCTCAATTGGTGGGCAAGGCTGATGCTCAACCCGCGCGCCTGGTGCCCGGAACGGCCATACCGGTCATAACACCAGACAATGTGGAGGCTTGGGTGAACCAATCGGAAAGCACCCACCCTGCCATCAAGCAGGCGCAAGCCGCTTTGGAAATCGCCCAGCTTGAAGTGCAAAAAGCGCAGGCTGCACAAGGCCCCACCGTGGATTTGGTGGGCCAATACCAAATTGCGCGGGCACCTTCCGGCAGCCAAGCGATCCCGGGGTATGTGCGCAACAACGTCGCGAGCGTGGGCGTGCAATTTAATTTGCCGTTGTACACCGGCGGGGCGGTTCAAAACCGTGTCAAGGAAGCGCTGCTGTTGGAGGAAAAGGCCAGAACCGATTTAGACGCCGTTAAACGATCGCTCGCCCAAGCCACGCGCACGGCGTTTTTTGGGGTTTCCTCTGGTATGGGGCAGATCAAGGCGCTTGAAGCAGCGGAATCTTCCAGCCAGAGTGCTTTGGATGCCAACAAACTGGGCTACCAAGTCGGTGTTCGGATCAACATTGACGTGCTGAATGCCCAAAGCCAGCTGTATCAAACCAAGGCAAGTCTGGCAAAGGCACGTTACGACGTTTTGGTGGGAGGGTTGAAGTTGAGGCAGGCTGCAGGAGCACTCAAATTCATTGACCTACCCCAGTAAATACCAATTTACGCGCCATGGACAAGTGGAAAATAGAGAGAGAAATAAAGAGAATAAAATCACAGCTCTTTGGAATACTCTCAATACCAACAGATAGAGTAA
>JBDKEX010000263.1:0-6262 GCA_039798985.1 Pseudomonadota bacterium
ACGGCAAACTCACCCGTTGGGGCACCGAACTGCACGACCGTTTCCTGCTGCCCACCTTTGTGCGCATGGACTTCGACGACGTGCTCGACGATCTCGCCCAAAGCGGCTACCTGTTTGAAAAAAGCTGGTTCGATCCGCACTTCGAATTTCGCTTCCCTCTGATTGGTCAAGTGGCTGCGCGCGGCATTGAACTCACCTTGCGCAATGCGCTGGAGCCTTGGCACGTCATGGGCGAAGAAGGTTCCGCTGGCGGCACCGTGCGCTTTGTGGACTCGTCGCTGGAACGGGTGGAGGTGCGTGTTTCGGGCTACAACGACAGCCGCTACATCATCACCGTGAACGGCCGCGCGCTGCCGCTGCAAAACACCGGCACCGTCGGGAATTACGTGGCAGGTGTGCGCTACAAGGCCTGGAACCCGCCGTCTGCCCTGCACCCGAGCATTGCCCCCCACGCGCCGCTCACATTTGACATTGTGGACACCTGGATGAAGCGCTCCCTGGGCGGTTGCCAGTACCACGTCACCCACCCGGGCGGGCGCAATTACGACACCTTCCCGGTCAACTCTTACGAGGCCGAAAGCCGCCGTTTGGCTCGCTTTTTCCAGATGGGACACACACCGGGCCAAGTGGTCGTGCCGCCGGTGCAGCGCAGCCAGGAATTCCCCTTCACGCTGGACCTGCGGCAATAAGTACAGGCATACTCAGTGCCCGTGAACGACACTGCCTTGCCCCAAGAAGAACCGGTAGACCCAGCAACCGCAGCCGACCTGGCTGAGGACTTGGCTTTGCCAACCTCGGCGGGGCATTTGGACGAGTTGCACCACGTGAACGCCAGCAAGGCGGAGCCCAGCAACAAGAGTGCGACCATGCACCCCCGCTGGGCGTCGTTTTTTGAGCACCTTGGCACCGAGGGCTTTGCCGACTTGAACCGGCGCCAGCAAAACCTGAAGCGCCAACTCAAAGACAACGGCGTCACCTACAACGTCTACGCCGACGAGCACGGCATGCAACGGCCCTGGTCTTTGAACCTGTTTCCCATGTTGGTGGGGCCGCAAGACTGGGCCCACATTGAGGCGGGCGTTTTGCAGCGCACACGCCTGCTCAACAGCTTGCTGGCCGACATTTACGGCCCGCGCCATTTGCTCAAAGAAGCGTGGCTGCCCCCCGCACTGGTACAAGGTCACCCCGGCTACTTGCGGGCCATGCAAGGGGTGGAACCGCCGGGTGGCACCTGGCTGCACATAGCCGCTTTTGACTTGGCCCACGGACCCGACGGCCGGTGGTGGGTGGTTTCGCAGCGCACCCAAGCGCCTTCAGGCTTGGGGTATTTGCTCGAAAACCGCATTGCGATTGCGGGGCAGTTCCCTGGCGCTTTCAGTGCCATGAAGGTGCAGCGCCTGGCCGCCAGCTACAAGGCCTTGATCCAAGGACTCAAATCGCTCTCGCCGCAAGGGGCCGACGCACGCATCGCCCTTTTGACGCCCGGCCCCTACAACGAAACCTACTTTGAACACGCCTACCTGGCTCGTTACCTGGGCCTCAACTTGGTCGAAGGCAGCGACCTCACGGTGCGCGACCGCCGCCTCTACCTCAAGACCTTGCACGGCCTGGAACCGGTGGATGTGCTGATCAAGCGCTTGGACGACGAATGGTTGGACCCACTGGAACTGCGCAGCGATTCGGCATTGGGCGTGCCCGGGCTGATGCAAGCCGTGCGCGCGGGCCATGTGTTGCTGGCCAATGCACCCGGTTCCGCCCCGGTGGAGTCCAGCGCATTGCTGGGTTTTTTGCCCGCAATCAGCGAACACCTGCTGGGCGAAAAGCTGGCCTTGCCGTCATTGGCCACTTGGTGGTGTGGCGAAGCCGCCAGCCTGCAAAGTGCTTTGCCCTTGGTCAAGCAAGCGGTGATCAAGCAAACCTACCCCCAGCGCGCCAGCGACACCCAAATTGGCCCCGAACTGGCCAGCGACGACCTGGACCGGCTTCTGGGGCGGTTGGTGCGCGAGCCCGACCAATACACCCTGCAGTCGTACCTGCCCTTGTCGCAGAACCCCAGCTGGCGCAACGGCCAGATCGTGCCTCGCCCTGCCATGCTGCGTGTGTTTACCTTGGCCGATGGGCCCGGCTCCTGGCGGGTGCTGCCGGGGGGCATGGTGCGCCTGGCGCCGCCGGGGCAGCGCATTGCGTCCATGCAACGCGGCGGCAGCAGTGCCGACTGCTGGGTGATGACGCAAGGTCAGGTGGACGCCACCAGTTTGCTGCAAACTGCCCCCAGCACGCTGGCGCTGGCACAGCAAAAGCGCGTGGTCACCAGCCGTTCGGCCGAGAACCTGTTTTGGTTGGGCCGCTACACCGAACGCGCCGAAAACACGGTCCGACTCGCCCAAATCACCCTGCGCTGCTTGCAAGGCGAACAACAAAGCGCGCCCGAACTGCTGGCCTGGTTGTCGGCGTGCGCCCGCCGCAGCGGCTTGGTGTTGCGCGATGTGCCGGACGCCCAATTGGCGCGCCGGGTGTTTGAACGTTCCTTGATTGCCCAGCTGGGTGCAGATTCTGGCGCTTCCAGCGTGGGCTACAACCTGCGTGCCTTGCGCCAAGCCGCCCAGCAGGTGCGGGAGCGCCTGTCCCAGGAACAGCGCAACCTGATCGAACGGCTGAACGACGAATTTTCGGCGCAACACAACAGCCTCAGCGCCGACGCCGAATACGCACCGCAAGAGGCACTGGAGGCGCTGGACGAAGCGAGCGAACTGTTGTCGGCCATCACAGGGGCGCAAACCGACCGCATGGTGCGAGACGACGGCTGGCGCATGCTCAGCATAGGCCGGCACCTGGAACGCCTGAGCACCCTTTCGCAGGCACTGGCGCTGGGCCTGGAAACCGCCAGCGTTCAAGAGGACAGCGGCTTTGAAGCATTGTTGGCCTTGTTCGACAGCACCATCACTTTCCATGCCCAGTACCAACAGCGCCGCGATTTGGTGGCGTTGCTGGACATGCTCGTCATACACCGTGACAACCCCCGCTCTTTGAGTTGGGTGCTGTCCACCCTTCGCTCGCGTCTGGCCAAACTGCCCACCGATGAAAACGACGGACGAACCCTGCTGTCGGCGCTGCCCAACCCCCACGACTGGGACCTGGCCACACTGAGCGGCGCCCAGGCCCCGTCTGCCGCCGCTGCAAACCCGCCGCAGCTGGCCCATTTGCTGCAAACTTTGCAACAAGCGGCCATGTTGTTGTCCGACCGGTTGAGCCAGCGCTACTTCAGCCACGCCGACCAACTCAACCGCAGCCTGATGGTTTGATTCGGTATGTTGTTGCGCATCGTCCACCACACCCATTACCGTTACCAAACCCCTGTGTTGCTGGCCCAACACCTGGCGCACCTGCGACCCAGCGACCGTGAGGGGCAGACCGTGCAAGCACACAGCTTACAAATCACACCCGAACCCGCACACCGCAACGACAGCCTGGACGCCTTTGGCAACTGGCGGACATTTTTTGCCCACCAAACGCCGCACGATCACCTGCATGTGCTGGCCGACAGCCAAGTGCAAACCTCTACGCCCCGACCTTTGTGCGACAGTACGCCGTGGGAAGACGTGCAACAAAGCTTCCGCTACCACGCCCATGCGCCCTACGAGGCTGCCAGCGAATTCGTGTTTCCGTCGCCCTACGTGCCGCGTCACGACGCGTTTGCCGATTTTTTTCGCCCCTTGCTAACACCCGGGCGCCCTGTGCTGGAATGTTGCGAGGCACTGAGCGCCAAAATTCACCAGCAACTGCGCTACGAAACCGACAGCACCGCCGTCAACACCCCCGCACTGGAAGCCCTGGCACAAGGCAAAGGCGTATGTCAGGACTTTGCCCACATCATGTTGGGGTGTTTGCGCAGCGTGGGGCTGGCTGGGCGCTATGTAAGTGGCTACCTGCTCACCCAGCCACCCGAAGGGCAACCGCGGCTGGTGGGCGCTGACGCTTCTCACGCCTGGGTTTCGGTGTACTGCAATGGCAACTGGTACGATTTCGACCCCACCAACCACCGATTCGGACTCAACAGCCCCGGCGAAGACTACGTGACCCTGACCCTGGGCCGAGACTTTGGCGATGTGTCCCCACTGCGCGGCGTGATCCAAGGGGGGGGTGCGCACACCCTGAGCGTGGGTGTGACGGTTGCCCCCGCTCAGGAATACGAAGCCATGACCGAGGACTTGGCCAAGTCCACCGATTGAACTTTTTTGCTGAACAGGATTGAACATGAGCATTTACGAAAAACTCCAGCAACTGGGCATTGAACTGCCGCCCGTGTCTATGCCGGCAGCGGCCTATGTGCCTTTTGCGCTCAGCGGGAAACTCGCACTGCTCAGCGGTCACATTGCCAAACAGGGCGGCAAGCCCTGGGTGGGGCAGTTGGGGCTGACCATGAACACAGAAGAAGGCAAAGCAGCCGCCCGCGCTGTGGCAATTGACCTTTTGGGCACGCTACACGCCGCGTGTATTGCAGCCGGCACCGACCTCAACGGCGTCAAGCGCATTGTCAAAGTCATGAGTTTGGTCAACTCCAGCCCCAGTTACACCGAACAGCACTTGGTCACCAATGGGTGCTCGGAGCTGCTGGGGGAGGTATTTGGATCCGCCGTGGGCGCCCATGCCCGCAGTGCATTTGGCGTGGCGCAGCTGCCCATGGGTGCTTGCGTCGAAATTGAGCTGATGGCCGAGCTTCACTGAAGCGGGCCACCGCTCAACGCCAACTTGGGGCATAAAACACCCCAAAGCACCAAACTGGCCCAGTTTTTGCTTGCATGTGGTGCGGCGGTGCGTTAGGTACCGCCCACGCCTCACAAACGCACATATTCACCAAAAGCAAGCATGGACGCACTAAAACAGGGCGCAGACGCGCTCTTTATTTTGTTGGGTGGCATCATGGTATTGGCCATGCATGCCGGTTTCGCCTTTCTGGAGCTGGGCACCGTCCGGCACAAAAACCAAGTCAACGCGCTGGTCAAAATCCTGGTGGATTTTTCGGTGTCCACCGTGGTTTACTTTTTGGTGGGCTACAGCGTGGCCTATGGCACGGGCTTTTTGATGGGCGCCGAGCAGCTGGCCGCTCAAAATGGCTACCAGCTGGTCAAATTCTTCTTTTTGCTGACCTTCGCTGCGGCCATTCCCGCCATCATCTCGGGCGGCATCGCCGAACGTTCCAAATTTTGGCCCCAACTGATCGCCACAGCGGTGATCGTTGGCTTCGTTTACCCGTTCTTTGAAGGCATTGTTTGGAACCAGCATTTTGGGGTGCAGGTCTGGTTGAAGGACTTGACCGGTGCCGAATTCCACGATTTCGCTGGCTCAGTGGTGGTTCATGCCGTGGGCGGTTGGTTGGCCTTGGGGGCTGTGATTTTGCTCGGTCCACGCGCCAATCGTTACCGCAAAGATGGGTTGGTCAGCGCCCACCCGCCGTCCAACATACCGTTCTTGGCGCTGGGCGCCTGGATTTTGATCGTGGGCTGGTTCGGCTTCAACGTGATGAGCGCTCAAACCCTGGACAAAATCTCGGGTCTGGTGGCAGTGAATTCATTGATGGCCATGGTGGGGGGCACGCTGGTGGCCCTTGTGATGGGCAAGAACGACCCAGGTTTTGTGCACAACGGCCCCCTGGCCGGTTTGGTCGCGGTGTGCGCAGGCTCCGACTTGATGCACCCCCTGGGCGCACTGGTGGTGGGCGGCGTGGCAGGCGCCCTGTTCGTGTCCATGTTCACGCTGACGCAAAACCGCTGGAAGATCGACGACGTGTTGGGCGTGTGGCCGCTGCACGGCCTGTGCGGTGCATGGGGCGGGGTGGCCGCCGGTGTTTTTGGCAGCACCGCTTTGGGCGGTTTGGGCGGCGTCAGCCTGAGCGCACAAATCATAGGCACCGCCATGGGCGTGGCGTGGGCCCTGGTTTGCAGCTTTGTGGTTTATGGCGTCCTGAAACGCACCGTGGGCCTGCGTCTGACGCAGGAAGAAGAGTTCGACGGAGCCGATCTGACTGTTCACCGAATCAGAGCCACGCCAGAACGCGAAACCAACTGGTAACACCCCCGCGGTCACTTGCCAGCAGTGACCAGTGGCAACTTGTAGAGGCGGATCGCGTTACCTGACGCAACTGCCTCTGCCACAGCAGGAGGCAGCGAATTCACCAGTGCACGCAAACCGCGCAAACCCTGCGAAGAACCGGGCTCAGAGCCACCCCTTGCTACGCCACTGGCGTCGTAAAACGAATCACTGC
>JBDKEX010000264.1:0-4266 GCA_039798985.1 Pseudomonadota bacterium
GGTGCCCGTGCCACTGATGTAGTGGCACGCCACCACTTCGGGGATTTTCTGGATGGCTTCTTCCAGCTGACGAGTGATGTCGCCCCGGTTGCGCTCGGCATCCAGCCGCACAAAAGCAAACACATCCAGACCCACTTTCTGGCGGTCAATCTCGGCGCGATAGCCCTTGATAACACCTGACTCTTCCAGCGCCCGCACGCGCCGCCAGCAAGGGGCGGCAGACAGGCCCACCCGTTGCGCCAACTCGGCGTTGGTCAATCGGCCGTCGCGCTGCAGTTCATTCAAGATCGCCCAGTCAAATTTATCGAGTGTTTCCAAAACAGCCTCTATTTAGCAAGATTCTTTCAAATCATAGGGCAAATCCTGTCGCCGAAAGCAAGCACCTGTCAGCCGAGGCGTCCTACACTGTGCGTTCAATTTCAGCCGCAGGACACATCATGAACGCCCCCTTGCCTGACTCGGTTCGCCAAGCCCTTGAAACGGTAACGCTCGACGACAAATACAGCCTCAATGTGGGTCGTGCCTTCATGAGTGGCGTGCAAGCCTTGGTCAAACTGCCCATGCTGCAACGCCAGCGCGATGCCCTGCAGGGCAAGAACACAGCGGGCTTCATCAGCGGTTACCGGGGCTCGCCATTGGGCAGCTACGACCAATCCTTGTGGAAAGCCAAAGACCACCTGAAGGCACAAAACATCGTCTTCCAGCCCGGCGTCAACGAAGAACTGGCCGCCACCGCCTTGTGGGGCACGCAGCAGCTGGGCTTTGCGCCCGCTGGCACCAATAAGTTTGACGGCGTTTTTGGCATCTGGTACGGCAAAGGCCCTGGCGTGGACCGCTGCTCCGATGTGTTCAAGCACGCCAACATGGCCGGCACCACGCCTTGGGGCGGCGTGCTGGCCGTGGCTGGTGACGACCATGTGGCCAAAAGCTCGACGGCCGCGCACCAGAGCGACCACATCTTCAAGGCCTGTGGCCTACCGGTGTTCTTTCCGGCCAATGTGCAAGACATCCTGGACCAAGGCTTGCACGCCATCGCCATGAGCCGTTTTGCCGGCATATGGTCGGGCATGAAAACCATCCAGGAGATTGTCGAATCCAGCGCCACCGCGCACATCGACCCCGAGCGCGTGCAAATTGTTTTGCCCGAATTCGTGATGCCACCTGGTGGCGTACACATCCGCTGGCCCGACACCGCGTTGGAACAAGAAGCGCGTTTGTTCGATTACAAATGGTATGCGGCGCTGGCCTATATCCGGGCCAACAAACTCAACCACAACGTGATCGAAGGCCCGAATGACCGATTCGGCCTGATCGCCAGCGGCAAGGCCTACAACGACACACGCCAAGCCTTGATCGATTTAGGGCTAGATGACAACCGTTGCCGACAATTGGGCATCCGTTTGCACAAAGTGGCGGTGGTCTGGCCGCTGGAAGCGCAAGCAACGCGCGAGTTTGCCACGGGTCTGCGCGAAATTCTGGTGGTCGAGGAAAAACGCCAGATCATCGAATACCAGCTCAAGGAAGAGCTCTACAACTGGCGTGACGATGTACGACCCAACATCCTAGGTAAGTTCGACGAAGCCGACGGCGATGTGTCGGGTGGTGAATGGTCCATCCCCAACCCCACTGAGCGCACCTTGCTGCGCGCCAACGCCGATTTGACGCCCGCCATCATTGCGCGGGCGATTGCCAAGCGCCTGAAGAAACTGGGGGTTGATGCAGATACCGCCGCTCAGATCGACGCCCACCTGGCCGTGCTCGATGGCAAGGAAAAGGCCATGCAGACATTGACGCTGGGGGCAGCGGCAGACCGACAGCCTTGGTTCTGCTCGGGCTGCCCACACAACACCTCCACCAAGGTGCCTGAAGGCTCGCGTGCCATGGCGGGCATTGGCTGCCACTTCATGAGCATCTGGATGGACCGCAGCACCATCGGCTTCACCCAAATGGGCGGCGAGGGCGTGCCCTGGACAGGTCAACAACCGTTCAGCCACGAGCAGCACGTCTTTGCCAACCTGGGTGACGGCACCTACTTTCACAGCGGCATTTTGGCAATCCGCCAAAGCATTGCGGCGGGCGTCAACATCACCTACAAGGTTTTGTACAACGACGCAGTGGCCATGACCGGTGGCCAGCAAGTGGGCGAGCGCCCTGAAGGCCACAGCGTGGTGCAAATCGCCATGAGCATGCGGGCCGAAGGCGCACAACGCATCGACGTGGTGACCGATGAGCCCGAAAAATACGATGGCGTGGCTTTGGCCGAAGGGGTGCGCGTGTTCCACCGCGACGAACTGGACCGCATCCAGCGCGAAATGCGTGAGATCAAGGGCACTACGGTCATCATTTACGACCAAACCTGCGCCACCGAAAAACGCCGCCGCCGCAAGCGCGGCACCATGGTCGACCCTGCTGTGCGCGTGATGATCAACGAAGAGGTGTGCGAAGGCTGTGGCGACTGCGGCGTGCAATCCAATTGCTTGTCGGTCGAACCTCTCGAAACCGAGCTGGGTCGCAAACGCACCATCAACCAAAGCACGTGCAACAAAGACACCAGCTGCCTCAAAGGCTTTTGCCCCAGTTTTGTCACGGTCGAAGGCGGCACCTTCAAGAAAAAGTCATCGTCCAGCACCGCCGCATGGCGTCCAGATAACCTGGGCGCATTGCCGGAGCCTGAACTGCCCGTCATCACACAGCCTTGGGGCATGGTGGTGGCGGGTGTCGGCGGGACAGGCGTGATCACCATTGGCCAATTGCTGGGCATGGCCGCGCACATGGAAGGCAAAGGCATCGTCACGCAAGACTCGGCTGGGTTGGCGCAAAAAGGCGGAGCCACCTGGAGCCACGTCCTGGTGGCCAATACACAAGACGAGATCCGCACCACCCGCGTCAGCATGGCCGCCGCTGACCTGATCATGGGCTGCGACCCCATCGTCAGCGCCTCCAAGGAAACCACCCTGCGCATGCGCGCTGGCCGCACCCGTGTGGCACTGAACAGCAACAGCACCCCCACAGCCGCGTTCGTGAAGAACGGCAATTGGCAAAACCCCGCCGAACAATGCGTGGCCGAGATCACCGCGCAAGTGGGTGTTGAAGGCGTGGGGAGTTTTGACGCTGATTCTTTGGCCAAACAACTGATGGGCGACACCATTTACGTCAATCCCATGATCTTGGGTTACGCCTGGCAAAAGGGCTGGGTGCCTTTGCGGCACGAATCGGTGGTGCGGGCGATCGAGCTCAATGATGTGCAGGTGAAAAACAACCTGGCTGCTTTTGAATGGGGTCGACATGCCGCTCACCAGTTGGATGCGCTGATGCAGATGATCCAGCCCGTGCAAGTGATGCAGTTCAAAAAACGCGAAACACTCGAAAGCCTGATCGCAGACCGCATCACACGTTTGACCGATTACCAAAACGCGGCCTACGCAACTCGGTATCAGGTGTTTGTGCAGCGTATCCAAGAGGCTGAAGCCCCCTTGGGCAAAACCATCTTGACGACCACTGTGGCACGCCATCTGTACAAATTGATGGCCTACAAGGACGAGTACGAAGTGGCCCGTTTGCACACCCAATCGGCATTTTTAGACCGCATCGCCAACAGCTTTGAAGGGGACTTCAAAGTGCATTACCACCTGGCCCCGCCCCTTTTGGCCAAACGCAACAACAAAGGCGAACTGCTCAAGCAAAAATTCGGTCCCGCCGTGCTCACGGTCTTCAAACTTTTAGCCCAATTGAAAGGCTTGCGTGGAACCGCATTCGATGTATTCGGTCGCACCCAAGAGCGCAGGACAGAACAAGCCTTGATCGGTGAATACATGCAACACATCGAACAGGCGATTCAAAACCTGAGCCCTGAAAACCACGCCCACGCCGTCAGCGTAGCCAACGTGCCAGAGACCATCAAAGGCTTTGGCCATGTCAAAGAACGCAACATCAAGGCAGCGCGGACTTTGTGGGCTTCATTGGGAACCCAATGAGCCACGACAAATTTCCGCCCCGTCATACCCGCGAACGCGGGTATCCATACAAAGCAAAAGACATAGACACCCGATCAAGTCGGGTGTGACAGATCTGTCATGCCCGCGCATGCGGGTATCTATCTCTTGCGAATTGATAGACACCCGATCAAGCAGGGTGTGACAAGGTCACATCAGGTCAACGTGCGTCGGGCAACTCGATCTTGACTTCCAGCACTTCCAGGTTGTCCTGGCGTTCCAGGTTTACCTTGATGTCGTCTGGGTTGATCTTGATGTATTTGCTGATAACGGC
>JBDKEX010000265.1:0-11866 GCA_039798985.1 Pseudomonadota bacterium
CGCATGCTGGGTGGAATAGGGCTGGTGTATTCATCGCGGGTCAGTTCAAGCTCTTCTTCAAGCGCGTCAAATACCTTGAGAAACAGCAGCCAAGTGAGCTGCGAGATGCGTTGGGCGTCGCCGTCCACGCCAGAGTCCTGGCGCATGATGTCTTGAATGGATTTGACGACGGTGGAGAGGTTGGACATTGGATTTTTATGAATGAAAAAGTGGGCTGGGGGTGCAGGGCGGCCTCAATGTGCCAGCCAATCCAGCTGTGGCGCCACGGGCGGCCAAGTGCCTGCTGCCACGCGCTGGGCATACCAGCGCAGCATGGCGGCGTCTTCCACTGCATATTCGCTGCGGGCTGACTTCCAAATCAAGCTGGGTTGGTGGGCACGCAGGCTCTCCAATGCTTTTTGTGCCTTGGCCACAGTGATTTTTTGGCCTGTCTTGTCGTTGTAAAACAGCAGGGCTTCGGCGTCGTAGGGGCGAAAGCGCGTGCCCAACTCCAGCATGCGCCACAGCACGGCTTGCTCCAGTGGCTTGAGGGCTGTGTAGTCGCTCTCCATTTGGGCTTCGTCGTCGCGTTGCCGATCGAAAGCCTGGGCCAGCAGGGCGTCTTCGAAACGCCCATCGTGTGCCGCCAGTGGGCTGAGCACCTGTCCCAAAGCATCCATGAAAAACTGGGGCCGTTGGCCGAACAGCACAAAGGCTTGGTTGAGGGTGGTCAGGTTGATGCTACCCAAGTCTGGCCGCTGGCTGGCAATGAGCTGGGCAATGTGTGCAATGAAATCGGGCCCCAACTCAGGCATGCGCTGAATTTGTGAGCCGTAAAAAGGTGCCGCGCTGGTGTTGACCAGCCGCAAGAGTTTGTCGCGGTCAGAGCCGGACATGACCAGCATGAGCCGGATGTGATCAGGGCTGTTGAGCTGGTCGCGGGCTGACTTGAGCGCGGCCATGGCCGCTTCGCCCGCTTCGCTGGTGAGGGCATGTTGTGCCTCGTCAATGATCAAGGCCACCGGGTTTTTGGCAGCATCGACCAAGGCCCGCAAGGCATCTGCCAGTGTGGTGCCATCCACCTTGCCAATTTTGGAGGTGTCGATTTTCAGCCCGCCTAGGGTGATGCTTTCAAGCCCAGCCGATTTGGTGGCTTTGGCCACTGCATCCAGTTGCTTCAAAAGGGCGCGGCCCACGGCCTCGGCAATCAAGCTGCCGGGGTCGCGTTTTTGGTCGGCCCACAAGTCCACGTACACCACCACCACCTGTCGCCGCACCAGTTCGGGGCTGAGGTCAGACTGCAAAAAAGTGGACTTTCCGGTGCGCCGGGGGGCGGCCAGAAACAGGCCATTCGGCGCATCGCTGAACGCCAATCGGCCTTGCAAGGCATTGGCCAATTCGACGGCGAGCGGGGTGCGGGGGTAGTAACGCATGGATTATCTTATATTATCTATATTTAGATATTTTATCTAATATTGGAAATTAACAGATATTCACCGCATGGCGTACAACTCACGCTCCAGTGCTTGAATGGCCCCCAGAAACTGCGGGCGCCCGCCAAAGCTTTTGACCAACTCGACCGGGCTGCCCAGGCTTGTGAAGGGCTGGATTTTGAGAACTTCGGTGCTCTCTATGACAGTGATGCCCTCGTCAGCGTATTTGTCCAGCAGGGCTTCGAGCACCTTGCGGGCCACAGGGCCGTATTCGGTGAACACGTTGCGTTGTTTAACGCGCCTTGCACGCTCCCTGCGGGTCAGGTAGGGTTGGTCGTAGGCCACGTGCAGCAGCAGGTCGAAAGGGTCGAGGTCTTTGTCGACCTCCTCGGCCAGCGCATCCAACAGCACGCCCTGGCGTTCCAGTTCTTCAATCAGCGCCACCTTGCGTGCGGCCTGTTGCCAAGTTTGCAGGAAGGCGTCCAGCGAGTCGAACTTTTTGCGCAGGTTGATGCGGGTGTAGTCGCGCAGGCTTTCCGTCACCAGCTTTCCATGGGCGTCCAGGTACTGCACCCGTTCACGGGCCACCGCCACGGTAACGTTGTTGCCAATGACGTACTTTTGGGGTGAATCGCCTGTTGAATCACCCAAAGGGCCCATACCCCCCGGCGGCAAGCCGTCCACGGCCCACTCCAGGCCCGTGCTGGGCACGCCCAACAATGGACCGGCCGGCGGTTCCGGCGGCTCCACGGGCGCATCGCCCTTGGGTTCGTAAATCTGCACCGGCTCGCCATCAAAGTCCTTGTCGGCAAACAGCTCAGTGGCCCGCTTGAAGTCCAGAATGGTGAACCAGGTTTTGCCGTGGTGCTCGTTGATGCGGGTGCCGCGCCCAATGATCTGCTTGAACAGCGTCATGGACTTGATGTTTTGGTCCAGCACAATCAGCTTGCAGGTTTGCGCGTCCACCCCGGTGCTCATCAGCTTGGATGTGGTGGCGATGACCGGGTACGGCTTTTCGGGGTCGATGAAGTTGTCGAGCTGGGCCTTGCCCTCGGCGTTGTCGCCCGTGATTTGCACCACGTAGCGCGGATTGTCTTTGCAGATGTCCGAGTTGGCATTGGCCAGCGCCTGGCGCATGCGGGCGGCGTGGTCAATGTCTTCGCAAAACACAATGGTTTTGGCGTGCCGGTCGGTGGCCTTGAGGTACTGGGTGATCTTCGCAGCCACCGCTTGGTCGCGCTGTTCCAGCACAAGCTGGCGGTTCATGTCGGCGCCGGTGTAAATTCGGTCTTCGATCACGTTGCCATGTTTGTCGAGCATGCCAGCCGTGGGCCGCCAGCCAAAAGTGTCTTTGTCCAAATCGACACGGATGACCTTGTAAGGCGCCAAAAATCCGTCTTCAATGCCTTGCTTCAGGCTGTAGGTGTAAATAGGTTCGCCAAAGTAATCGGTATTCGAAACTTCGGCGGTTTCTTTTGGCGTGGCGGTGAGGCCCACCTGGGTGGCCGAGCCGAAGTAGGTGAGGATGTCGCGCCAAGCGGAATCTTCAGCCGCGCTGCCCCGGTGGCACTCGTCCACGATGATGAGGTCGAAGAAGTCTGGGCTGAACTGTTTGTAGATGTTGCGTTCTTCTTCGGTGCCGGTCACGGCCTGGTAGAGCGAGAGGTAAATTTCGTAACTTTTGTCCACCAGCTTGGTGGTTTTGTTCACGGCCAGGGCTACGTCTTCCACCGTCACGGTGCCTTGAGCGTCCACCCGCTCCACGCCCTTGGCGTTGGGGCTGAGCTTGGCCATGGCACCCTTGAAGGGGCGGAAATCGTTGACCATGGTCTGGTCAATCAGAATGTTGCGGTCCGCCAAGAAAAGGATGCGCTTTTTGGCCTTGCTCTTCCACAACCGCCAAATGATCTGGAAGGCCGTGTAGGTTTTGCCCGTCCCGGTGGCCATGACCAGGAGCACGCGGTTTTGGCCGTTGGCAATGGCCTCCACGGTGCGGTTGATGGCGTTGAGCTGGTAGTAGCGCGGGGTTTTGCTGGGCGAGTAGTCGAAAGACGCGACGCGCTGGACTTCTTCTGACCAACCTCTCCATGCACAGTACCGGTTCCAGAGTGCTTGCGGAGAAGGAAATTCTTCCAGCGTGATGCTGCGTTCCAGCACGCCATCGGCCAGGGTGGCATCGCGGAACACGAAGCCGTCGCCATTGCTTGAAAAAGCGAATGGCACACCCAACAGTTCGGCATACTGGATGGCTTGCCCCATGCCTGCGCCCACGGCATGGTTGTTGTCTTTGGCCTCCACCACGGCCAGCGGAATATTGGCCTTGTAGAACAAAGCGTAATCGGCCCGCAGCACGGTGGCCTTGTCGCGCTGGGCCTTTTGGCCCCGAACCACCACCCTCCCCGCCCGCAACGGGAACTCCCGGTACAACTGGTCCATGCCAACCCACCCGGCTGCCACCATGGCAGGCCGAATGAATTTGTCGCAAATATCGCTTTCTGAGAGGTTCTTTTTGTTCATTCCCTGAAGTGGCCTTTACCGGCCTGAAACCTGTGTTGTGCAAACATTATCGAGCGGTATGCGACACAAAAACAGGCAAACCACCCGGCTTGCAGGGCGTTAGCAGAGCAGCGCTCTTGTTGGACCCATCACTTCATCCCATACTGCGCATATTCATTGTCATACAGGAAAACCAAAAGTGCCCGTCAAACACATTGTGCTTGTGAAATTCACCGAAGCAGCAAGTTCGGCGGTGGTCAAAGAGCTGTCCCAAGCCTTCTCGGAGCTGCCCTCGCTCATACCCGGCATCAGTGCGTTTGAGTCGGGTCCGAACGTCAGCCCAGAGGGCCTGAACCACGGCTTCACCCACGCTTTTGTCATCACGTTTGTGGGCCCGGCCGCGCGAGATGCCTACCTGCCACATGTGCAGCACCAAGCCTTTGTGGAGCGCTTGAAGCCCTACCTGGCCGATGTGCTGGTGGTCGATTACGAGCTAACTGCGACTTGAGCGCTTCTCATTGCCCATGCGGGCATAAAACGACGACTTGGCCACCTCCACCGCACCCACATAAGCCAGCGTCAGGCCTACCATGCACAACATCAAGGGGGCGGGCAAGGGCACAAAACCCAGTGCCTGGCTCACAGGCAAATACGGCACCAGCAATGCAATGGCCATCACGGCCAAGGTGGCAAACAGCAACCCATTCCCTGGCCGGCTGCGGTAGAACCGCCGCCTTGTGCGCACCACCAAAGCAACGGCAAGCTCGGTCAAGAGTGACTCAATAAACCAACCCGTTCGAAACTCCGCCGGTGCGGCTTGAAACACCCACAAAAGCACACCAAACGTCAGCAAATCGAACACCGAACTGAGCAGGCCGAACAGCACCATGTAATTTCGTATGAAAACGGTGTCCCAACGGCGCGGGCCCGCCACCATCTCTTCGTCAACCCGGTCGCTGGCAATCGCAGTGGCCGGAATGTCGGACAAAAAGTTGTTGAGCAAAATTTGCGACGCCAGCAACGGCAAAAAGGGCAAAAAGACCGAGGCCACAGCCATGCTGAACATGTTGCCAAAATTGGCGCTGATGGTGGTGAGGATGTACTTCAAGGTGTTGGCAAAGGTGGTTCGGCCCTCGTCTATGCCCTGTCGCAAAATGCTCAAGTCTTTGCGCAACAACACAAAATCTGCCGCGTCCTTGGCCACGTCCACCGCCGTGTCCACCGAAATGCCCACATCGGCCGCATGCAAGGCCAAAGCGTCGTTGATGCCGTCGCCCATGTAGCCCACCACGTGCCCGGTTTTCTGCAGTGCCAGAATGATGCGCTCTTTCTGATTCGGGTCCACCTCTGCAAAAACGGTGGTGTGTCCCGCGGCATGCATCAGGGCCTCGTCACCCATGCCATTGAGCTCGCGCCCTGTCATGACATGGGTCACCGGCAACTGCACCGCTTGGGCAACATGGCGGGCCACCTGGATGTTGTCGCCCGTGATGATTTTGACCTGCACGCCACGCCGGGTCAGATCCAAAAGCGCCTGGCTGGCATCGCTCTTGGGGGGGTCCATGAAAATCAAAAACCCCAGGAAAACCAGCCCTTGCTCATCGTCGCGTTCATAAGCGCCAGAGCGCACCTCCACCGACCTCGAGGCCACGCCCAGCACCCGGTAGCCCCGCCCGCTCCACGCATCAAAGCGGCGCTCAATTTGCGCGCGCACCTCCGCATCCAGGGGCACCTGGGCAGTGCCCACGCCGGTGCACAACTCCAACACCTTGCCAAGCGCGCCCTTGGTGATCAGCGTGCGCGCTCCATTGGCGTCGTCCACCACAACCGACAGGCACTTGCGCACAAAGTCGTACGGGATTTCATCGACTTTTTGTATCGACCCCAAGTCCAGCCCCACTTTTTGGGAAGCCGCCATCACCGCTTCATCAAGCGGGTTGGCAATCCCCGACTGAAACAGCGCATTGATGCCGGCCAGCCGCAACACCTGCTCGCTGGGCTGCCCGGCCACGTCAAACGCACCATCAAGCGCCACCACACCCGCGGTCAAAGTGCCGGTTTTGTCGGTGCAAAGCACATCCATGCTGCCCAGGTTTTCAATCGAGTTCAAGCGCCGCACGATCACGCCCAACTTGGCCATGCGCTTGGCCCCATGCGACAGGGTGATGCTGACGATGGCGGGCAACAACTCCGGCGTGAGGCCTACAGCCAAGGCCAGGGCGAACAACAAGGAGTCGATCGCGGGCTTGTGCATGAATATATTGATGGCCAAGACCACAATCACCAAGACAAGCATGATGCGGGTGAGCATGTAGCCAAAGCGTTGAACGCCGCGTTCAAACTCCGTCATGGGCGGGCGCAAGGCCAATTTGCCGGCAATCTGCCCAAAAACAGTTGCTTTTGCTGTCTGTGCAATCAAAACCCGCGCCGTCCCGCTGCTCACGCTGGTGCCCATGAACACGCAGTTGGTGCGCTCAGCCAAGCTGGCTTTGGCAGCCACGGCGCCCGGCTTTTTTTCCGCCGGGTAGGTTTCTCCGGTCAGCACTGCCTGGTTCACAAAGCAGTCTTTTGACGCCAGAACCACGCCGTCGCCCGGCACCATGCTGCCGGCACTGAGCAACACAACGTCACCCGGCACCACCCGGCTTGAGGGCACGGTTTTGGGCAGCCCGTCACGCACAACGCTGGAGTGAATCGTTACTTTGGAGCGCAGCTTTTCAACGGCATTGCCCGCAATGTATTCCTGGGCAAACCCCAGCAAAGTGCTGCCCAGCACAATGGCCAGAACCACGCCTGCATCCACCCACTCCCCAGCAAACAGGGAAATGACGGACGCAACCACCAAAATCACCACCAAGGGATTGGCGAGCTGATGAATGAACAAGCCCAAGGCCGTATCGCGCCTAGCGCCCTCCAGCACACCGCCACCGGGCTTCAATCGGGCACTGGCTTTGCGCCCGGTCAGGCCGTTTTCGTCAGCCTCCAGCGCCTGCAAAAGCTCGCTGGTGGGCAAACTCCAATAGGCTTCTGGCGCATCTGGCACGCCTTGCGAGCCCAAGCCTGGGCTGGTTTTTTGTTGGGATTTCCCAAAGGCTAGGCGCATGGGTTTTACTTTCAGTCGGTTGACTGTAGTCCAAAGCAGCCCTGGCCATCAACCCAGCCTACCCGAGCCCGGCAAACGAACATAATTGGGTTGCATTACTTTCGTACCTTGAAGGAAACCTTATGAACAAGATTCAGACCGTCGGCGTCATTGGTGCCGGCACCATGGGCAACGGCATTGCGCAGGCGTGCGCCGTCAGTGGCCTGCAAGTGGTGATGGTGGACATCAACGAAGCCGCCGTCCAAAAGGGCTTGGCCACCGTGGCCGCCAGCCTGGACCGCCTGCTCAAAAAAGAAAAAATCACCACCGCCGACAAAGACGCCACATTGGCGCGGATTTCGGTGTCAACCGATTACGCCGCACTCACAAACGCGCAGCTGGTCATAGAAGCCGCCACCGAAAACCTTGAACTCAAAATCAAAATTTTGCGCCAGCTCGACGGCATGCTGCCCGCCGACACCCTGGTCGCCACAAACACCAGTTCGATCGGCATCACCCAACTGGCCGCGGTCACGGGCCGCCCAGATCGCTTCATTGGCATGCATTTTTTCAACCCGGTGCCCATGATGGCACTGGTCGAAATCATCCGCGGCCTGCAAACCAGCGATGCCACCCACGCCGCCGTGCACGCCATGGCACTGACGCTGGGCAAAACCCCCATCACCGTGAAGAATGCACCCGGGTTTGTGGTCAACCGTATTTTGGTGCCCATGATCAACGAAGCGTTTTTTGTGCTGGCCGAAGGCCTGGCCACCGCTGAAGACATTGACGCGGGCATGAAGCTGGGGTGCAACCACCCCATAGGCCCGCTGGCGCTGGCCGACTTGGTGGGGTTGGACGTGTGCTTGGCCGTGATGAACGTGTACATGGCCGAGTTCAACGACAGCAAATACCGCCCCTGCCCCTTGCTCAAGGAAATGGTGGCAGCAGGCTACTTGGGCCGCAAAACCAGCCGGGGCGTTTACAGCTACTGAAACCCCACCCGTCAACGGTGCGGGGCGCAGACCAAGGTGTCGCCCGAACGCTGGCGACGCTGGTACGCCGGCACCTCCCAAGCGGGGGGTGCCGGCGGCAGAGCGGCGGGCGGCACCGCCCTGCGGGCGCTCGCTCCATCTTCTAAAAACGCGGGGCGGCAAATGGCCAACCAGGCGCGTTGCGTGCGGCTCCAATTCAACCCATTCAGTTCCATAGCGTGCTTTCTTGCAGGTGGCGGGCCCCCACGGCCCACCCTGTTTTGGAACGATAAAGCGCCTCCGTATCAAATTACGATACGGAACTTTTGCGAACAAAAAAATGCAAGAAATTGACCGTCTGTACCGCTACAAAAGCCTCTTGCTCAGCCGGCACGCCGTGCCTACCCATGAATTGCTGGCAACGCTGGGCATCTCAATTGCCACACTCAAGCGGGATTTGGCCAAGCTGCGAGACAAACTCCATGTGCCCGTGGTGTATGACCGTGCGCAGGGTGGCTATTGTTTGCAAGCGGGGCACGGAAGGCGCGAGTTGCCCGGGCTGTGGCTGACGCCTGAAGAATTGGTGGCGCTGGCCACACTGCAGCAGTTGTTGGTCAACTTTGCTCCGGGCTTGCTGGCCGACAAGCTCAACCCGCTCAAAGAGCGCCTGGCGAGTTTGTTGCACGACATTGACCTCGACAGCCTGGGCTTGGCCCAGCGCATACGTGTGGTGCAAGCGGGCCAACGCAGCCTGCCACCCGCGGCTTTTGAACATGTGGCGGCTGCCACCTTGCAGCGAAAACGCCTGCTGCTGCGCCACCACAACCGCGAAACGGGCCACACCGTGGAACGCACCGTGTCACCCCAGCAGTTGGTGCACTACCGCGACAACTGGTACCTGGACGCCTGGTGCCACCTGCGCAACGGCCTGCGCAGCTTTGCGGTAGACGCCATCGAGCACAGCCACATTTTGCCGGACGAAACCGCCGTAGACATGGCCCCCGAGGCCTTGAAGCAGGCCACCCAGACCAGCTACGGCATTTTCAGTGGCACGCCCACCGCTCGCGCGCATTTGAAGTTCAACCCGGTAAAAGCCCGCTGGATCAGCGGTGAAAACTGGCATCCGGACCAAATTTCTCGCTGGCTGCCCGATGGCAGCTACCTGCTCGAAGTGCCTTACAGCGACGACCGTGAACTCCTTGGAGACATCTTGCGCCACGGCCCCGAGTGCGAGGTGCTGGCGCCCCCCGCATTGCGCACCAGGGTGGCCCAGGCCCTGAGGCAAGCCCAAGCCCGTTACGAGGCCCCTGCGCCCCAACAGATCAGTGGTTGACGAAACTGCCCGACTTGCCCCCGTGCTTTTCCAGCAACTTCACGTCCGCAATCACCATGGCGCGGTCGGCCGCTTTGCACATGTCGTAAATGGTCAACAGGGCCACTTGCACGGCGGTCAAGGCCTCCATTTCCACCCCAGTGGGCCCCACGGTTTCGGCGGTGGCACGGCATTGCACCGCAAAGTCGTCTGGCAACACCTCAAACTCCACCGTGACGCGGGTCAACGCAATCGGGTGGCACAGGGGAATCAGGTCAGCCGTGCGCTTGGCACCCATGATACCGGCCAACCGCGCCACTCCCAGCACATCGCCCTTTTTGGCGGTGCCTTCTGTGATCAGCGCCAAGGTTGACGGCAACATGGCAATGCGCCCCTGGGCCACAGCCACCCGGCGGGTGCTGGCTTTTGCCCCCACATCCACCATGTGGGCCTGGCCTTGGGCATCAAAATGGGTCAGAGGAGAAGCACTCATTCGCTTACCTTTGCTTTGCGCAATCTTTACGGGATGCGGGCATCATACGGGCATGCGCATTTCATTCAACGCCTCCCCCGCTTTGCGCGGTGTTGCGGCCTTCGCACTGGTCGGTGTTCTGGCCGCAGGGGCGCCCGCGGTGCCCGCCCAACCCTGGGCGCCTTCCATACGGTTGCCCCAACTGGGCGATGGCGGCCAGATCGGCCTGACCGAAGAGCGCCGTTTGGGCGACCGAATTGCCCGCAGCCTGTACCGCGACCCCGACTACCTGGACGACCCGACCCTGCTGGCCTACGTCCAATCCATTTGGCAACCCCTGCTCAAAACGGCCCAGCAACGGGGCGATGTGAGCCCGGAGCTGGCCGAGCGTTTTGCCTGGGAACTGATGCTGGCCCGCGACAAAACCGTCAACGCATTTGCGCTGCCCGGCGGCTACCTGGGCGTGCACCTGGGGCTGATTGCCAGCGTGGCCAATGCCGACGAATTGGCCTCGGTGTTGGCGCATGAGCTCAGTCACGTGTCGCAACGCCACATAGCCCGGCTGATGACGCAGCAAAGCCAACAAGCCCCGTGGATGGTGGCCGCCATGATTTTGGGGGCCTTGGCCGCCAACGCCGCCAAAAACGTGGATGTGGCCAGCGCCGCGATTGCCGGTGGGCAGGCGGTGGCCTTGCAATCGCAGCTCAATTTTTCGCGCGACATGGAACGCGAAGCCGACCGCGTGGGTTTTGGCGTGATGACCGAGGCAGGTTTTGCAGGGCAAGGCTTCGTCGGCATGTTTGAAAAGCTGCAACAAGCCAGCCGCCTCAACGACGACGGGGCGTTTCCCTACCTGCGCAGCCACCCACTGACCACCGAACGGGTGGCCGACATGCGCGCACGTTTGCCCGATGCCCAGCCCACCGCCGACAAAGACGAAAACCGCCCCCAGCTGCACGCCATGATGGCGGCGCGGGCCAGGGTGTTGGCAGAACGGCAGCCAGAACGCTGGCGCGCCCTGCTGCAAAGTGGTGACTTGGCCCCCCTGCCGCTGCAAGATGCCGCCACACTGGGCCTGCGTTATGGCGCGGTGCTGGCTGCCGCTCAGCTGCGCGATGCTGCCAGCGCCGAACAGCAGTTGCGTCATCTGTTGAACGCCCTGCCAGCCGCAGGGCAAACATCACCCCAGCAGGCGGCAGCCCAGGCGGTGCGGCAGTTGGCGCTGGAGGCCATGGTCATGCTCCAAATGCCGCAAATGGCCGGCTTGCAGCGCTCAACCCTGCTCCAAGAGGCCTGGGCCCTGCCCGAGCGCCCCGCCTGGCTGCTGGCGGCCAGGTCTGCGCTGCAACCCGGCTCGGCGTCCAGCGCTTTAAAGTCCGCCACGGAACATTTGCAAACTTGGACCACCCAGCACCCGCGCGATGCCCAGGCCTGGCAGTTGCTGGGGCAACTCTACCTGGCACAGCAGCGCCCCGCCAGCGCGGCAAGGGCAGAGGCCGAAGCGCGGTTCGCGCAATTTGACCCCCAAGGCGCGCTGGACCGGCTCAAAGCCGCGCAAACCATGGCCCACAAAGAAGGCGCCGACCACGTAGAACTTTCCATACTCGACGCCCGAACACGCTACGCCGAACAGTGGGTGCGCCAGCAATGGCAAGAAGAACAGCAGGGCAACCCCAGCCGCTTGGCCATGGGTGGCAACGGCACCACCGACGCTGGGCCAAGCCCCAGGCCGTTATCATCGGCACCCCGCTGAAACCACCTCGCACGCATGGCCGGCATCCACATCACCGACATTGAAGCTGCCATCAACCACTGGCGGGCCGTGAAGCCGTCGCCCGACGGCATATCGCTGCCGCCCGAAACACGGGCCCTGGCCGAGGTGTACGCCTTGCTCGTGTACTACCGGGAAGACGAAGCCGATGAAGCCACCATGCCCCCCCAGGCCTACGCGGCCTGGAAGGCCTGGTACGACACCACCCCCGACACGCCGTGCATTGCCATTTGCTCCACCAGCCAAGGGGATGCGCTGTGCAAAGGCTGCGGCCGCACGTTTGAAGAAGTGCAGTTATGGCCCGAGATGAGCCCGGGCCAAAAACGAAGCACCTGGCGCCGCATCAC
>JBDKEX010000266.1:0-2739 GCA_039798985.1 Pseudomonadota bacterium
TTTTTGTTTTTGTTTGCCCCCCAGGAGACCCCACCCATGAGCAAAAAGCCCCTCATCATCGACGTTCACGGCCACTACACCACCGCTCCTGCAGCTCTGGGTGCCTGGCGCGACCTGCAAATTGCGGCACTCAAAGACCCCAGCAAAACGCCCGATCCCAAAAACCTCAAAATCAGTGACGACGAACTGCGCGAGTCCATCGAAACCAACCAGCTCAAGTTGATGAAAGAGCGCGGCAGCGACCTCACCGTTTTCAGCCCGCGCGCCAGCTTCATGGCCCACCACATTGGGGACTTCAACACCTCGTCCACCTGGGCCGCCATTTGCAACGAACTGTGCTTTCGCGTCAGCGAGCTGTTCCCCGACAACTTCATTGGCGCGGCCATGCTGCCCCAATCACCGGGTGTGGACCCCGCCACTTGCATTCCCGAGCTGGAAAAATGCATCAAGGACTACGGCTTTGTGGGCCTGAACCTGAACCCCGACCCCTCTGGCGGCCACTGGACCAGCCCGCCGCTGACCGACCGCCACTGGTACCCCATTTACGAAAAAATGGTCGAGTACGACATTCCGGCCATGGTCCATGTGTCCACCAGCTGCAACAGCTGCTTCCACACCACCGGCGCGCACTACCTCAATGCCGACACCACCGCCTTCATGCAATGCTTGCAGGGCGATTTGTTCAAAGACTTCCCCACGCTGAAGTTCCTCATTCCCCATGGCGGCGGCGCCGTGCCCTACCACTGGGGCCGTTTCCGTGGCCTGGCGCAGGAAATGAAAAAACCGCTGCTGCAGGACCACCTGCTCAACAACATCTTCTTTGACACCTGCGTTTACCACCAGCCCGGCATCGATTTGCTGACCAAGGTGATCCCGGTGGACAACATTCTGTTCGCCAGCGAAATGATCGGTGCGGTCCGCGGCATCGACCCCGAAACCGGCCACTACTACGACGACACCAAGCGCTACGTGGCCGCCACGCCCAACCTGAGCGAAGAACAGCGTTTCAAGGTGTTTGAAGGCAATGCCCGCCGCGTGTTCCCGCGCATGGACGCCGCCCTCAAAGCCAAGGGCCTGTAAGCCCCAACCGCCCTCGCAAGAACCAACCCAAGGAATTCACCATGTTTGAACTCGGTGTCGTTTACCGCAATATCAACCGCGCCAACCGCGCCGCCGCCGACGGCCTGGCCGCCTTGGGCTCGGCCACTGTGCACGAGGCCATGGGCCGCGTGGGCTTGCTCAAGCCCTACATGCGCCCCATCCAAAGCGGCGTGCAGGTGTCGGGCACGGCCGTTACCGTGTTACTGCAATCAGGTGACAACTGGATGATGCACGTGGCCGCAGAGCAAATTCAACCCGGCGATATTGTGGTGGCCGCAGTTACCGCCGAATGCACCGACGGCTTCTTTGGCGACCTGCTGGCCACCAGCTTCCAGGCCCGTGGTGCCCGTGCCTTGGTGATCGATGGCGGCGTGCGCGACGTGCGCGAACTCAACCGCATGAACTTCCCGGTCTGGAGCAAAGCCATCAGCAGCAAAGGCACCATCAAGGCCACGCTCGGTTCGGTCAACATCCCGCTGGTGTGCGCAGGCATGCTCGTCACCCCGGGCGACGTGATCGTGGCCGATGACGATGGCGTGGTGTGTGTGCCCGCAGCCAAGGCCGAAGCCACCTTGGCTTCGGCGCAAAAACGCGAAAGCTTTGAGGGCGAAAAACGCGCCAAACTGGCCAGCGGCGTGCTGGGGCTGGACATGTACAAAATGCGCGAGCCGCTGGCGGCTGCCGGCCTGCGCTATATCGACTGAAGGCTCCCCATGCGCCACAACACACCCTTTCGTCAGGCAAGTCGCAGGTCTTTGATACTGGGGGCATTGGCCGCTGCGGCGTCCTGGTCTGCGCTGGCCCAAGGCAACAACAACGTTCGTCTGGTGGTGCCGTTTACCCCGGGCGGCAGCACCGACATTTTGGCCCGAGCCATAGGCCCGTTTCTGGCCAGCGGCAGCGATCAGTCGGTCGTCATCGACAACAAACCCGGCGCGGGTGGCTCCATAGGCGCCGAGCTGGTCGCCAAAGCCAAGCCCGACGGTTTGACGCTGATGATGGGGCACATAGGCACCTTGGCCGTCAACCCTTCGCTCTACCCCAAGCTGGGCTACGACCCGATCAATAGCTTTGACCCGGTCATAGGCGTGGCGCGTGTGCCCAATGTGCTGGTGGTGCCTGCGGGTTCCGACGTAAAAACCTTGAAAGACCTGATCGCCAAAGCCAAAGCGCGCCCTGGGCACATGACTTACTCGTCCGGCGGCAACGGCAGCGCGGCCCACACCACATTTGAACTGCTGAAAATGCGGGCTGGCATTTTCGTGTCCCACATTCCATACCGGGGCGCCGCGCCGTCGGTTACCGATGTGATTGCCGGGCATGTGGACGCGATTTTCACCGGTTCGCCGGCATTGCTGCCCCACATTCGCAGTGGGCGCTTGCGCGCGCTGGCGGTTTCCAGCACCAGTCGCCTGCCCACTTTGCCCGACGTGCCCACCGTGGCCGAGTCGGGTTTCCCGGGTTTCGAGGCCGACCAGTGGTACGGCCTGGTGGCGCCAGCCGGCACCCCCGCCCACGTCATCAAGCGCCTGAACGAAGCGGCCAATGCTGGGCTCAAAAACCCCGAGGTTGCCAAGTCCCTGGCCACAGAAGGTGCCGTGCCCCTGGGCGGTACGCCCGAAGCTTTTGGCGCCTTGA
>JBDKEX010000267.1:0-8272 GCA_039798985.1 Pseudomonadota bacterium
AGGTTTCCGGGTTCCACGCGCGGGTGGTTCAACATGAATGCGATCACCTGATCGGAAGGCTTTACCCCACTCGCATGACGGACTTGACCCAACTGGGTTACACCGAGGTCTTGTTCCCGGAACTGGCCAGCACTGAAGACGACTGAGGCCCAAGCAACGATCCGAGGCTGGGTCAACTAACTCAGCTGACGACAAAGAATGTCATCTCTACCCGGTCGGGGCGGCGAACCCCCGTACCCACAAACATTCGCTCTGTGACCCAACCCAAAGCGGGGGATGCGGTTTCAAAGCTGGGCGAACACCGGAAGTAAATATGCTCGGGCGCCACCGGCTCGCCCCGCATCAACTGGGCGGTGTGCTCCGGCGAGGCCACGCGTATGGCCCGGTTCTGCACATAAACCAGGTCGCCCGCGTCGGTTTCCAGCACATAGCGGGCGTCCAGTTCGGCCATGCGAGGCGTCACAATCAACTGAAAGTCGGCGCCTCCGGGCAACACCCGCGCAGTCCAACCATCGCCCTGCACTTGCCCCCCAGTGATGGGTATCAAACGCCTTTTGCCGTGGACCGTGTCGCCCACCTCTTGGGGAGCGCCTACTTGAACCGACAAGTCGGCAAAAAAAGCGAGGTGGGGTACAGGTAGCATGGCAGGCTCTTTCTGGGGTCAGGGCCGCTGGTCGGTGGATGGGCGCTGCCACAGGTTGATGCCGCCTTCCACCGCGTGCTGATCGATGGCGGCCAGTTCTTCCGCCGAGAAATGCAGGTTGTTGAGTGCGCCCACCAGTTCGGTGATTTGCGCGGGCTTGCTCGCGCCGATCAGGGCAGAGGTCATCTCGGCGTGGCGCAACACCCAGGCAACCGCCATTTGAGCCAGACTTTGACCCCGGGCCTGCGCCATGTTGTTCAGGGCTTGCACATGCTTGAGGTTTTGCTCGCTGATGTGGCTGGCCGGCAATGAACCCCCACCCGGGCGGTTGATGCGGGCGTCTTGCGGAATACCGTTGAGGTATTTGTTGGTGAGCAAACCTTGCGCCAGGGGGCTGAACGCAATGCAACCCACACCTTCTGCGCCCAATGTGCTGAGAAGGTCTTGCTCCACCCAACGGTTGAGCATGCTGTACGAAGGCTGATGTATCAGCAGTGGGACCCCCATTTGCTTCAGAATGGAAGCAGCTTCGCGTGTTTTGGCCGCAGAATAGCTGGAAATACCCACGTAAAGCGCTTTGCCCTGCTGAACTGCCGTAGCCAGAGCGCCACAGGTCTCTTCCAGCGGGGTGTCGGGGTCAAACCGATGGGAGTAAAAAATGTCCACGTAGTCCAGCCCCATGCGCTTGAGGCTCTGGTTCAGGCTGGCCAACACGTATTTGCGCGATCCGCCGCCTGCACCGTAGGGGCCGGGCCACATGTCCCATCCGGCTTTGCTCGAGATGATCAACTCGTCTCGGTAGGGCCGAAAGTCGCGCTTGAGGTGTTCACCAAAATGCAATTCGGCGCTGCCGTAGGGCGGGCCGTAGTTGTTGGCCAAATCGAAATGGGTGATACCGGCATCGAATGCCGTTCTGAGCATGGCACGCTGGGTGTCAAAAGGCGTGCTGTCGCCAAAGTTGTGCCACATGCCCAGTGAGACCGCAGGCAGTTTGAGACCGCTGCGCCCGCAGGTGCGGTAAGGCATGCGGTCGTAGCGCTGTGGACTGGCTTGGTAGGTGTGATCGAGGTTCATGGGTGTTGACGTTGTTGAGGGCTGTCTGCCCCGAATGATGACAGGAAAAGCGGCAGGTGGACCACCACGCGCAGGCCGTGCGGCTGCACCGGCTCCAGGTGAACATGGCCCGCATGGCGCTGCACAATTTCTTTGACGATGGCCAGCCCCAAGCCGCAACCGTTGCCTGTTTCGCTGCCGCGCACGAAACGGCCAAACACACGCTCCAGGTCTTCAGGGGGCAGCCCGGGGCCGGTGTCTTCCACCACCAGCCGCGCTCCGTCTGGGGTTGCGCATGCTTCAACGGTCACCTCGGAACCCGGCCCCGCGTAACGCAACGCGTTGTCAATCAGGTTAAAAATGGCTTCGCGCAACAACAACTCGTTTCCATGCACCCACAGAGGCTGCATCAGGTTCTCGGTCAGCCCCAAGTCGATGTGAGACTTCAGGGCGCGGGGCACCAGTTCTGCCGTCAGGCGCTGCACCAGCAAACGCAAGTCAAGCCGCTTGCGGTCTTGAGCCAAGGTGGACTCTGGCTCAGCCCGTGCCAGAGTCAGCAGTTGAGTGACCAGGTGGGCGCTGCGGGTGGCGCTTTCGTGCACCCGTGCCAAGCGCGTGCGCAGCTCTGGGTCCTGGGTGGCCTGCAACGCCAGTTCCGTTTGGCTTTTAAGCCCGGCCAGGGGCGTGCGCAACTGGTGGGCGGCATCGCCAATGAAGCGCTTTTGGGCTTCTACGCTGTGGCGCACTTCATTGAGCAAGGTGTTGATGGCCCCGGCCAGGGACGCCAACTCCTCGGGCGCGCTGGCCAGCTGCAGGGGCTGCAAATCGTTGGGAGCCCGACCTTCAACCTGTTGCCGCAACCGGGTCAGGGGGGCCAGCCCTGCGCGTATGCCCACCCACACAATCAAGGTCATCAACAAAATGAGGGTGGATAAAGGCA
This sequence comes from Pseudomonadota bacterium, assembly GCA_039798985.1. GTDB lineage: Bacteria > Pseudomonadota > Gammaproteobacteria > Burkholderiales > Burkholderiaceae_C > JBDKEX01. The sequence continues at coordinate 2,637 of JBDKEX010000267.1, forward strand.
ACAGCATGTCAACCAATATGCGTCGAGCCAACTCTTCGCGGTTGGCGCTGTTGCGGGCCACTTGAACCAGCATGGTTTGCACACCACCCGGGTCGTTTTCGCCAAACTGCTGGTACAGAGCAACCACGCGCACATTGGTGGGGCCTGAACCTTTTGGCAAGTCTTTCATCTCGCCGTCGTAAAAAACAGGGTCACCGTTGAGCGACAACGGCCAAGCGCCCGTTGGAGGTGCTGGCAGCGCCTGGTTCCCAAGTATGAACTGGCCTGGGGGGGTGCTTACCATGTACAGCAACCGGTCTTCCGGGTCGGCCTCGAGCACGTTCTGGGCCGCTTTGGGAAAGTCGATCAGCAAACCCGAGCCCAGGGGCTTGAGCTGTCGCGCCAGGGCGCGGCTGCTTTGCAACAAGCTGGCGTCGATCGCTTCGATTGCGTAACCGGCGGCAAACCGGTAGGCGGCCACGCCGCCCGCAAGCCACAACACGAGCTGCGGCAACAACACCCACAACAACAATTGCCGCGACAGGCTTTGCCGCGCCATCCAGCGCAAACGCAAACGGTCCAGGAACATGGGCATCAGGGCTTGGCGTCTTCTTCAAGCAAATAACCCAACCCCCGCACTGTGCGTATGGCCAGCCCCGCGCCTTCGAGTTTGCGGCGCAGGCGGTGTATGTACACCTCGATCGTGTTGCCCGCCCCGGGTTCTGCACCGTCTGCCGCCCACACTTGGGCAATTTGCTCTTTGGTGACCACCTTGTCGAGTTGGTTCACCAGCAGTTCGAGCAAGGCCCATTCACGCCCACTCAAGTCCAGCGTTTCGCTGCCCACGGTGGCGCGGCGGCGGTCTGCGTCCAGCGTCAAATGGCGCAGCTGTGTTGCAACAGACTGGGGCTGCGAACGGCGCAACAACGCCTGCAACCGTGCCAACAGTTCGGGCAAGTCAAAGGGCTTGGTCACATAGTCGTCAGCGCCGGCTTGCAGCCCGGCCACCCGGTCATCCAACGCGTCGCGGGCCGACAGCAACAGCACCGGCAAAGTGGGTTGACTCAGGCGCACGTTTTTGAGCACGCTCAGCCCATCCATCATGGGCAGGCCAATGTCCAGCACAGCAATGTCGAACGCCTGTTTGTGCAACAAATAGTCGGCCACCGCCCCATTGGGAGCGTGTTCCACCTCGTAACCCGCACCCTGCAGTTGTGTGCACAGAGCGTCAGAGAGCATGGCGTCGTCTTCAGCGAGCAGCAATTTCATGAACAAAGCTTAACGGATGCGCAACACCCTTGCACGCGTTCAGCCCCACAAAAACCATCAGGGTTTAACCTAGTATTAATTTGTTAATGTTTTATTAACATTCGATTCGGTTCTGTCAGTAACCTTAATTTACTGACGCCATTTAACCTGGCCTGCGGGCCCAACCCAGGAGACTGTTTTGAACACATCCACCCATCAAACCCTCAAACGCACCGTTTTGGCCGTGGCCGCTGTGTGCGCAGCCTTGTCGGCCCAAGCCGGCGAAGTGGAAGTGCTGCACTGGTGGACCAGTGGCGGCGAAGCCAAAGCCGCTGCTGCACTGAAAGAGCAACTGCAAGGCAAGGGCCACACATGGAAAGACTTTGCGGTGGCCGGTGGCGGTGGCGACAACGCCATGACCGTGCTGAAGTCTCGCGTTGTGTCGGGCAACGCTCCGGCAGCCGCTCAAATCAAGGGCCCTTCGCTACAAGAGTGGGCCGCTGAAGGCGTGCTGGCCAACATTGACGACGTGGCCAAGGCCGAGAAGTGGGACAGCTTGCTGCCCCCCGTGGTGGCCAACGTGATGAAGTACAAGGGCAACTACATTGCCGTGCCGGTGAACGTGCACCGCGTGAACTGGCTGTGGGCGAACCCAGAAGCCTTCAAGAAAGCCGGCGCCAAAGTGCCGACCAACTGGGACGAGTTCTTTGTGGCCGCTGAAGCCCTGAAAAAGGCGGGCGTGATTCCCGTGGCGCACGGTGGCCAGAACTGGCAAGACTTCACCACCTTCGAGAGCGTGGCTCTGGGTGTGGGCGGTGCCGATTTCTACAAAAAAGCCTTGGTGCAACTGGACCAGGCTTCTTTGACCGGGGCCACCATGACCAAGGTGCTCGACACCTTCAAGAAGGTCAAGTCCTACACCGACAAAAACGCTCCTGGCCGCGACTGGAACCTGGCCACCGCCATGGTGATCAAGGGCGAAGCTGGCATGCAGCTGATGGGTGACTGGGCCAAGGGTGAATTCATTGCCGCAGGCAAAACACCGGGCAAAGACTTTGTTTGCGCCGCCGCCCCTGGCACGGCCAAGTCCTTTACCTTCAACGTGGACTCTTTTGCCATGTTCAAGCTGAAAGACGAATCCAGCGTCAAGGCCCAGAAAGACCTGGCCGCTTCCATCATGTCCACCCAGTTCCAAGAAGTGTTCAACCTGAACAAGGGTTCCATCCCTGTTCGCCTGAACATGGACCTGAAGAAGTTTGACGACTGCGCCAAGCTCAGCTCCAACGACTTCGTCTCCACCGCCAAGAGCGGTTCGCTGGTGCCTTCCGTGGCCCACGGCATGGCCATTCCGTCGGCAGCTGCTGGCGCGATCCAAGACGCTGTGAGCCAGTTCTGGAACGACGACAAGATGAGCACCAAGGACGCACAGGCCAAGATCGCAACCGCGGCCAAGACGAAGTAAGCCAGCATGTCAGCCACGCCACGCTCCACCGCCTATTGGCTGCCCAAACTGGTCATAGCGCCCAGTTTTGTGCTGTCGCTGCTGTTCATTTACGGCCTGATGGCCTGGAACGGCTACCTCTCGATGTCGGCCTCGCGCATTTTGCCCAACTACGAATTCGTGGGGCTGATGCAGTACGAGACCTTGTTTGACAACGAGCGTTTTCGCGTTGCCTTGACCAACCTTGCCATTTTTGGCGCGTTGTTCATAGGGGGCGCGATGGCGGTGGGTGTGGTGCTGGCAATTTTGTTGGACCAGAAGGTGCGCGGCGAAGGGGTGCTGCGCACCATTTACCTCTACCCCATGGCCATTTCCTTCATCGTCACTGGCACGGCCTGGAAGTGGATGCTCAACCCTGGCCTGGGGTTGGAACACTTGATGCACCAGTGGGGTTTTGAAGGCTTCAGCTTTGATTGGCTGGTCAACCCCGACATGGCCATTTACTGCGTGGTGATAGCGGGCGTGTGGCAAAGCGCGGGCTTTGTGATGGCCTTGTTTTTGGCCGCACTGCGCGGGATCGATGACTCGATCATCAAGGCGGCCCAAGTGGATGGCGCACCATTGCCCACCATTTACTGGCGCATTATTTTGCCGAGCTTGCGCCCGGTTTTCTTCAGCACCCTAATGGTGGTGAGCCACCTGGCCATCAAGAGCTTTGACTTGGTGATGGCCCTGACCGCCGGCGGCCCCGGATTTGCCACCGACCTGCCCGCCACCTTCATGTACGCCCATGCTTTCACCCGGGGCCAAATTGGCCTGGGCGCGGCCAGCGCCACCGTGATGCTAGCCACTGTGGCCGCCATTGTGGTGCCCTACCTCTATTCGGAACTGAGAACCAAGCGATGAACCGACTCACCCTACACCGTGTGCTTTTGTGGGGCATGCTGCTGCTGTTTGCGGCCTGGTTTCTGGTACCCATGTATGTGATGTTGACCACATCACTCAAAGACGCCGAACAACTGCGCGCCGGCCACCTGCTGAGCCTGCCCACTGCCCCCACGCTGGACGCCTGGAGCAAGGCCTGGGGAACGGCCTGTACCGGCATCCAGTGCGACGGTTTGAAACCCTTTTTCTGGAACTCGATTGCCATGGCCGTACCGGCAGTGGTGGCGTCCACCTTTTTGGGCGCCCTGAACGGCTACGTGCTGAGCAAGTGGAAGTTCCGTGGCAGTGAAACCCTGTTTGCCTTCATGCTGTTTGGCGTATTCATGCCCATGCAGGTGGTGCTGCTGCCCATGAGCCAGGTGTTGGGTTGGTTGGGCATTGCCAGTTCCATTTGGGGCCTGATTTTTGTGCACGTGCTGGCGGGCATTCCGTCCACCACGCTGTTCTTCCGCAATTACTACGTGGGCCTGCCCGACGAATTGATCAAAGCCGCCATGCTGGACGGGGCGTCGTTCTGGCAGATTTTCCGGCGCATCGTGCTGCCGCTGTCCACCCCGATCATGGTGGTGACGCTGATCTGGCAGTTCACCAATATTTGGAACGACTTTTTGTACGGGGTGGTGTTCTCGGGCGCCGACAGCAAACCCATCACCGTGGGGCTGAACAACCTGGCCAACACCAGCAGTTCGGTCAAGGAATACAACGTGGACATGGCAGCAGCGCTGATCGCAGCTGCACCCACCTTGTTCATTTACATCGTTGCAGGCAAATTTTTTGTGCGTGGGCTGACCGCCGGCGCCGTGAAGGGATAACACCATGGGCGCTCTCGCCATCCGCGACATTCGCAAAACCTACAACCAAGACACCCACATTCTGAAAGGCATCAACCTGGAAATTGAAGCCGGCGAGTTTTTGATTCTGGTGGGACCTTCGGGCTGCGGCAAGTCCACCCTGCTGAGCATGATTGCAGGCCTGGACACGCCCACTGCGGGCTCCATCCACATTGGCGACCGCGACGTGACCTACCTGCCCAGCAAGGACCGCGACATTGCCATGGTGTTCCAGAGCTACGCGCTCTACCCCAACATGACCGTGGCGCAAAACATTGCCTTTGGCCTAGAAATACGCAAAGTGCCCAAAGCTGAGCGCCAAAAGGCTGTGGACCGGGTGTCGGCCATGCTGCAAATCGGCCATTTGCTGGACCGCAAGCCGGGCCAGTTGTCGGGTGGCCAGCGGCAGCGCGTGGCCATGGGCCGCGCCTTGGCCCGCGACCCCAAGCTGTTTTTGTTCGACGAACCGCTGTCCAACCTGGACGCCAAACTGCGCGTGGAAATGCGCGCCGAAATAAAGCAATTGCACCAACGCACCCGCACCACCACGGTTTATGTGACCCACGACCAAGTGGAAGCCATGACCCTGGGTGACCGAATTGCCGTGATGAAAGACGGCATCGTGCAGCAGTTTGGCACACCTGCGGAGATATACGGCACACCGGCCAACCGATTTGTGGCCGAATTCATAGGTTCACCGGCCATGAACATGGTGAGCGCGCAACGCGCGGCAGCGGGCGGCGTGATCACCGCCCTTGCCAAAGGCGTTGATTTGCCACTGACCGAGGCGCAACGCCAAGCGCTGGGCCAGGCAAATGGCAGCGACTGGGTATATGGCCTGCGCCCGGAAAACCTGAGCTTGGCCAAAGAGGGGCTGCCCGGCACGCTGACCATGATCGAACCCACCGGCCCCGAGACCTACGCCACGGTGGACACCGCCATAGGAGCTTTGACCGCACGCATACCCGGTCTGTTGGCCGCCCACGTTGGCGACAAGGTGCACCTGCAATGGAACGCGGTTGACGCGCACCTGTTTGCCCAAGAGAGCGGGGAGCGGCTGAGCGGCTGCTGAAACAGCGCAGCCGCCCCAAAATCAGGCGTAACGCCGCCCATGCAAATTGGACTTCATGTCCTTGAGCATGGGTTGCAGCTTCTCTACACCAATGCGCAGCGCCAAAGTGGTGGCCAGCACG